>JAKQYG010000331.1 GCA_023356515.1 Trichodesmium sp. MAG_R04
GAAGCAATATTAAGCGCAACTTCATAGAGTATTTATCGAACGCGATCGCTCTATGATTTTCTTCAACTATTGTATATTATTAATTTATATTAAGCGCAGCTTCATAGAGAATTGGTATTACATCTTGATTTTTTTGTTTCTTTTGACAGTCCAAACTCCAAACATTGATACATATCAAATATTTATAAAATCAAACTTGTCTCCCTCTAAAATCATTGACCCAACTTAAATCAACTTTTGATAACCCCTTGATAATATACTCTCTTTCTGACTCATTAAATAACTTTTGAAATTTCTCAGACTGGCAATTGGTAATTTCTTTTTTAACAGTTCTACCTGCACTTTCCAAACTTAATTTTTCCGAGGTCTTAAGATAATTTTGTAGCATCGAATATGTAAAATTAATGCCAATAAATTGACAAAGTTTTAGCAGTTCTGCTTGAGGATTTGTGATTATATCCTCATACCTCACTAAAATATGATTAGGTTTGTGTATATGCTGGCGAGTAATTTCTACAGCTTCAACCCAGCGTCTTATGCAGAGATTCAGACTCCAACAATCTCCCCCCCAAGGTTCGGGATATTTATGAGTCACTTCATACAATGAAGCTACTACATCAGAACCATTTCTTAAAAGATGAATCATTCTAGCTTCAGGCAACATCTTTTCTATGTAATCTAAATAAAGCAAATGGTCTGGTGTTTTTTCCAACCAAAGACTTTTACCTTCCTCTATAGTTAAAATATTTAAGACTTTAATAAAGCTACGAGTATATAAATTTATAAAATCTAGAATCGGAACTTTAGGGAAATATTTTAACATTTCTGGGTGATTAATTTGATATTTAAAGTATTGATTTAAATGTGGTTTTAAACGCCGTGAAATTAATCCAAATTTTTGTCGCTTAGGTTCGTATTTGGCTACTCCATAGAGGAAAAATTTGGTTTCAGGAAAAGAAGCTATTTCAGGATGAGTTGCCAATATACTTTGTAATAATGTTGTCCCAGAACGAGGACATCCGAAAATAAAAATAGGCGGTTCAAGTTTTGCTTTCATAATCGCCTTCCGTTTTTTGTTATTTCTTAAACCAGACTTGTACAAAATACCCCCAACTGCGCCAAATACGGGACCTAGTTGTTAATCGTACTTGCTTTTGTGGCCAAAGTTGTGCTATAATTCTTTTTAAGTTAAGTAAATTCCACAAACTTTCTTGATATTGGCGAGTTATGGACTTACCTATAATCTGATCGGCGATCGCATCAGACCGACCTTGCCAATAACTACGACTTAGCAACCATTCAGCATTAATTCTTTCTTTCGGTACCCAATGTTGCACAGATGCTTTAGGGTTATAATAAAATTTCCCACCAAGTTGTTCTAAAATTAGATTTAGTAATAATTCTTCTTGAGATAATAGTTTCTTTCCTTGACGACCTAATTTTTCATTAAAACCTCCTACACTTTTGAGAGATTCTTTGGTATATGCCATATTTGCCCCATAGGGAAATTTATTTGTTTTAAACCACTGAGGCTTTGAGCCATAATCAAGTACAGCAAAAAAATCCTCCATAGCTTTATCTATCCAGTCTGGTTTAGGAATTTCCCATAACCCATAAATAGGTCCACCAACACATACTGGAGATGGCTCAACCGTTGTAAAACTATCTAATATCGATTCTAACCATTCCTCACAAGGAATAGCATCATCATCTAAGTATGCAATATACTTACCTTTGGCCAGACTTAAAGCTGAATTACGAGCCTTTGATAGTCCCAGTACTGGTTCGTATATATAATGAAAATTAAAATAGTTTTCTTGATAGCGATCGCCTATTTTTTTAGTATTATCCTCAGAAACATTATCTATAATTAAAACTTCAAAATTTTGATTAGGAAAAGATTGTTTTACCAGTCCTTCTAAAGCCAAAATTAACCTATGAGCTCTATTATGAGTACATATAGCCACAGAAATTAGTGGTTGAATATTTTCTTGATTTTCAGTTGAGGACATAAATGGTCTTATGAAACTTTTTTCTAGCAGTTTATAACTTGATCAAGTATGAAGCTTTAGGGGAGTAAAGAACAGATAAAAAGAAATGGATGTTAATGGTTAAAGTTTATTGTCTACCAATCAGGTTAAGCTAAACTAGCTATAGCAATTCTATTTTATTTGTGTCCACAATCCTACCACTTTTTGGTATGGAGGTTTGGGGCAATGGTCAATGGGCAAGAGTTTTGAAGTTTATTTCTAGTTTTTGAGTTGTCACAACCTATTTGGGATTGCTATAGTGGCTATTTGAGCTATTATCCTTAATAAAATGTGCGTACTTACTTTTTTTAATTGCTTGAATTAACTCCTCATAATTTTCTACCATTTTTGAAAGATCCAATGGCATTAACTTGACCAGATTAGTTCTTACAGGTTTTGAGGGTAGATTAAATAATTCTAGAACTTTATTTACAGTTTTTTGATGACATTCCCTATGCAGAAGATTCTCCTCATAGGAAATACTAATGTGGGGTATTTTCTTAAGTAATTTTTTTTCATACTTTCCCAGTTCTTCGCTATACTGAATCCTTTGAAATACTTCTTCAATTTCTACCTTAATTGGTTTGTACTCCAGTTCACCTTCATAAGAACGATGGTGAAATTTTTGTTTCAGCTTAGCATTAATATTAGATAAGGCATGATCAACTAGATTAATACGAGTTAAATAAATAAACTTGTAACCACTTTCGTTAAGACTAAATAAAAATTTCTCTGGATCGGGAATAGGTTGCACATCTCTAACTTGATAACTCAAAAGCTTAAAACCATAAACCATAGATTGATAACGCAAGGCACATAAGTCTATATGACTACGAGGAAATAAAAGACGATCGTGTAATATTTCATAATCACAATGAACTTGATTTTGATTATTTAATAGGTTTACTAACAGCGTACTACCAGAACGCCCCCTGCCAAAAATCACAAATTTATGTGATGGTTAAAGATGGTTTTTGCCATAGATATAATCCATAATTACCTATTTCTTTTAGGTGACGTTTGACCGCAGATAAATTCATATTTCTTCCCTGACTTTACAAGAATTATTTAAGAATAGTAGTAGTCGATGTAACCCAGAAATAAAAGTAAATGGCACTCAGAGGGAATATCTAAATTGGCTCTGGTTCTCTCACAACTTATACTATTTATACTATTGGGGTAAAATTCTCGATAATGGCCATGAGGAATAATTGTGTGGGGGCGATCGCTCAACTTAGTCCATGTTGATATAGCCCACTCTCTACTTACTTGATTTTTTGATTGTTGCATCTAAAGCAAAAGTTTTACCATTAACATTTTCTTTAATTAGAGATCGTTACAAACATATCCAAAGTATTCAAGAGTTTGTTGACTTAACCTAGACCATTCTAACTGTTCTAAATTAGCTTGTGGCGATCGCTCTTCTTTGATACCCCATTCTAATCCAGATTCTAAAATATCTGTTGTTAGGTCTCCTGGATACAATTTTACCCAATCTTGTCCTACCTGTTCCTGCAATTCTGCCATTGCTCCCTTCTCTGGTACTAATACAGGACAATCAAAAGAAAGAGCTAACAATGCACTGCCTGAATTTAAAATCTCTTGAAATGGTAAAGCCACTAAATTTGCAGCCCGAAAATATGTCTGTAACTTTTGATCAGGTATATACCCAAATTGTAATTTCACCCTAGAATCATTTCCTGCTGCTTGGGATATATGAGACTCAAGTTCAGGAATTTCTAGTTTACCTGCTACCAATAATATCCAATTAGTAGGAGCTAATTCTCGAAAAACTTGGACTAGATAAGGAACATTTTTATAGTAGTCAATATAACCTAGAAATAATAGTAAATGACAATTAGAAGGTATATTGAGAGTTTTCCGAGCTGCCTTACGATTTGTATTATCGGCATAAACCTGTCGATAATGACCATGAGGGATAACTGTGTGGGGGCGATAGCTCAACTCAGTCCATGTTGATATAGCCCACTCTCTACTTACTTGGCAATGACTGATACATCCATCCACCCGCTTGATAAACTGTGACTGAAACCATGTTGCTAATCGAGGATGTAGTATACTGTGAGGGCATTGGTCGTGAATTGTCCAAATAATTTTTGTTCCCCTGGCCCTGACCCAATCTATTGCCAAGAGCATAGTTATAGCCCGCAAAGCTGCCAAAAATTGATTTGGATGACGTACAATATTTTCCATTATCCAATGAAGGTGGCAAATATCGTGGTATTGGCGCAACAGTTTGCCTAGAGAAAACTCTACAATTATCACACCTTGTTTGACCATCTGAGAATATAGTAGCCAATTATAAGGATTTTTATACTTCATTTTAAATGCTGGCCAAGCAATAATTTTCATCTAAATTACCATTTAAATTACTTAATATTGGGGCAATTCCACTTGAGCCACTTGATATTGTACAGCTGAATCTTGGTTGTCTTCAACTTTGGCCAAATAACCGTTTTTCCACAAATAAAAAGGACTGATTAAACTATTAATATATAATTCTAATTCACAAGCTGCTACTACATTTGTTCGTAACTTGAGATTATATTTAAGTAAATGCTTAAGAATTTTCCAAAAGTCACTTACTGTATAAGCCAATAAAGTTAATAGTTTTAACCAAGGCTTAACTCCTAACATTCGAGTCACATAACGACTCAAACCAATACCACGGAAAAAACTAATCAAATAATCTTTTTCCAATCGATGTTTAGGAATTTTGTGAGTTACTTCCATTGCTGGATTATACCAAATTTCCCATCCTCCTTGTTGAATATAACTAATAGTTTCTGTATCCTCGCCAGTTAACATTGAACCTGATTTTCTCCCACCCAATATACAGTGCTTTGGAACAGTTTCTACC
>JAKQYG010000332.1 GCA_023356515.1 Trichodesmium sp. MAG_R04
CTTCGTAACCCACCAAGGCTTTATATATAGTGCCTTTGTGTAAGTCCTGAAGATGTTGAAATTTATCTTTCCCTCTGTTGATTATTAGTCAACAGGTCTAATAAATGCAATATAGCAATGAGCACTCACATCTTTACATATTACTATCGCATTTAAGTGTAGTACAATTTTACGCTACTATCTACCAATACTTTCAAATATATTACATTAGTAGCAACTTGTACTATGTAAATATACCAGCGCACGTTGCTATATTTATAGCCTACATTCCGCACTTCAAAATGTAGTATAAACTCAGGAGTCAGGAGTCATAATTCAGGAGTCATAATTCAGGGAAAAATTATAATGGTCAATAAAAGTAAAGGATTAATTAAGTATTTATGCTTAATATTTTCCTGAGAATTTGACTTAGGAGAAAGTTAAATAAAGATAATTCGTACAGTATAAATAGTTACCAAGTCCCCGAATTATTATAATACTCTAGTGTTACAACTTGACGTGCGGAACGTGGGTTATAGAACAATACGGTTCAATTAAGGAGTTTTGTAGCAGTTTTGTAGTTGGAAAAGCCTATATAATAGTTCCATATCTTATAAGTTTTCATCTTAACTGAACCGTATTAGTATATAGAACCCATAATGGTTCTATAAAATCCCCTTAAGGTGCTAACTTAGCTTTACCTAATCGATTTTTCTCATACCATTCTGCTATATTCGGAACCCAATCTTGAACATGAGGCCACATTAATTCACAAAGTTTTTTAATTTCTAATTGAGCATTCTTTTTAAAACGTAAATCCAAAAAATGTAGCACACTACGACAATTAAAACTTACAACAAAATGCTGACGATAATCAAAAGGAATTTTTCCTCTAGCGTGTTCTTCAGACATTCCAAACTCCATATCAAGTTTGTATTTTTTAGCTGCTTCTAAACACCACTGTAAATCTTTTTCTCGTTGTTCGATAGAATAATAATATTTTTTACCTTGACGGTCAGAATATTTTCCTACCGGACGCAGATAAAAAGCAGTTTCTATATCAGTTTTTCCTTCAGCTACTGCGATAACTTTTCCCGAACAAAACCGATAACTTTGTACATCGAAAGAATTATGAACAACTAAACCGTTAGCTATAAAATTATGCTCTGGATGTTCTACTTCAATATCATAAGTAATTTCTTTTCCAAATTTTTCAATAGATTCTATCTCTGCAAAAATACCACAATTATCAGAGAAACTATCATAATTTATTGCTGGGATCCACTTTTCATCAAACATTTCTTTTTCGAGAAATTTAATTTCTTGTGGAGTAATTTTATTACCAGCTAATTGCATTTCACATAATTGAGTGGTATTATCAAAATCTTTTAACCTTTTCCACCCTTGATTAGTCCAAAATTGGTGTTCTAGGGTAGCTCTTATTTCCTTACCAGAAACAGTTTTTATTGTGTAAGTTTCTTTTTCACCATTAATATATATATTGGTGACTTTACTAGAAACAATTTGGTTAGTTTTGGTATCTAGAGTAAAAATAGCACAGCTAGATATACTTTCTTGCATATATTTTGTATCTTGAGAAGTTTGTTGATTTTTGCTCCCGTAATGCCATAGATTCGCTAATTTTTCAATTGTTTCCTCATAATACTTCTCTTTTTGAGATATAGACGAATATCCAAATCTAACCTTTGTGTTGCCCGACAAACAGCAACCTATCCTATGAGTTCTTGCTTGCTGCATAACACTATGGGGAAAAAATCCACAATTAAAAGTAATTTGAGGGTGTTCAAGACATCCATAATGTCCGCGATCGCCTGCTAAAAGTCGCTTAACAATAATCTCTCCACATTTTGTTTCTGAAGGCCAAATATTTTGTTCATCAAATACAAATCCTTCACTATAATCTTGATGTAAAGCTGTATAAATTACCTGTTGAGGGTTTGCTGTTTTGTTAAACTAAGCCCAGAAGGTTGCCCTTCCCAACTCGTCTTCAGAACCGTGCATGAAACTTTCGCCTCACACGGCTCCTCTCCTAAACGTCCCAAATCAAGGGCACATCCCCACCTTAGATCCATGATCCCCTATCGATTCTGGATATTTTTCCTTATCTAAGGCAGTTTTTATATCGTGGCAATGTCAATGTAATACTTGCTTATTTTTATCAGTGTTATTACCCCCTTTAGACCTTGGTATTATAGCAACGTGCGCTGGTATATTTACATGGTACAAGTTGCTACTAATGTAATATATTTGAAAGTATTGGTAGATAGTAGCGTAAAATTGTACTACACTTAAATGCGATAGTAATATGTAAAGATGTGAGTGCTCATTGCTATACATGGTCAACTTCCATGAGGTCGGTTGGTCTAAAGGTTAAACCACAAAATGCGCATTTGTTCTTTTGTTGCTTTAGCAACCCTGAGACTTCTTTCCTTACCCATAGATATCTAACGATTCTGTTACTCCAATACCTCCAATCACCGTCATAAGGAGATTTATTACCTTTAACTTTGATGTGTCTGACAATGTGAAAATCAGAGTGCAGGTTAAGTATATATTCGCCTTCATTAAATTCCCAATTTCGGGTCTGTTTAACTTTGGGGAAATACTTTTTCTTTACCCAGGCTGCTGACTTATTTGGATGTCTCCTACTTGCCCATCTCCACAATTTTCTCCAAAGGAGGTCATCCAATTTACCAAATACCTTTTTGCTAACTGTGGCTGAGAAGTAATTAGCCCATCCTCTTATTATTGGGTTTAGCTTGGCTATTAGTGATCTGCCAGGGGCATTTTTGTTAAAATCACATATATTAGCTAGCTTCCAATAATGAGTTTTAATGCTCTTAGCCGACGGTTTAATCAGCGTCTTAAATCCTTGGTTGGTTGACTTGACTTTGTATTGCCTGACGAAAAACCCTAGGAATTCAAATCCAGGTTCGTTTCCCTCATATTCCTCTAGAGTATGGCAAATCTTAGTATTTTCTGGCTTTAATTCTAATCCTACTTGGCTCAACCATTCCTGTATTACGGTTTTAGCTTGCTGGATTACTTTGATATCTTCATGTAAGATAACAAAATCATCAGCATAGCGTATTAAACTTAGACTTTTACCTTTCATTTGCCAGCTCTTTTGATGACCTCTCTTATTTTTTAGGTCAATAGTTTCGGCAAATTCCATCAGCCTTTTTTCCATACCGTGTAAGGCGATATTTGCTAGTAAGGGTGATATAACCCCTCCCTGTAGCGTAACTTCTACAGTGTCTAGGAAATAGTCTTTATCAATTACTCCAGATTTTAACCATTGTTTGATTAACCGTCTGTAAGGCGTCTGACCAACTTTTCCTAGCAGTGCCTCATGATTTATCCGTTCAAAACATTGAGATATATCAGCATCTAATACATACTTAGATTTTTGTTTGATGCTTCCATATATAGCCTCTATAGCATCATGTGTTGACCGTCCCGGTCTAAAACCATAGCTATTAGGTTCAAAACGTGCCTCCCATTCTGGTTCCATACCTAATTTTACCAAGGCTTGTAGCGCCCTGCCATACATTGTAGGAATACCTAATGGGCGCTTTTCATATCTTCCTGGTTTTGATATCAATACTCTACGGGTTGGACTTGCTTTAAAAAGGGGTGAATTTAATAATTCAACCAGGTTTAACCGCTCCATGGGGGGTAAATTTTTAATACCATCTACTCCCGCAGTTTTCTGGCCTTGGTTATCCTGTGTCGCGTGCCTAACAGCTAACAACCTTGGGTAATAACTTTTGGTCAGAAGTCTTTGATACTTACGCATCTTGCAGATTTCGCCACGGCTGGATGCTTTGTAAATTAACTTTTGCAACTTAAATACATTCTTCTCAACCCGCTTCCATTTTATGTCCTTCCATTTGATGCTTGGATTGACACTTACTTGAGACGGTATATCGTCTGTACTCCATGCCACGCTTAAAAAGGGCTTTGGATTACCCAATCTTCTTTTTAGTGTTTTAGCCTTATTCATAGCTATTAATTACCTTACATTACGTCTAACAGTGGGTACGTCAGCAATATAATATGCTTCTTACCCAATCCTACTCTCCCTAAGACCTACGTCCTTAATGCGCAGATTGACCTTGAATGGCTTCCTAGGTTCTCGACCTAAATTCCTAGGTATCAAAGAGAGGTTTCCTCGTTCCCTTATTCCTTTATTGCGACTGATTTAGCAGGGTAAAATCTCCCGGAGGACTCGGTACGGTTGTTGATAGCTCCATTACCATAGAGTTATCCATTGGTCCCCTGACTTTCGTCCTACATTCCATAGTTACCTTAGGAATGGTTAGAAGTTACGAGAGTTTAATTACCTTCCTGTTCGTCCACTTGTCAGCCTTTGCTTGCGGTATCGTTCCTCGGTAACTGGTATTTTCCCGCTTTTAAGCCAGCTTTACCAGTTTGATATTCATTCTCTCCAGTATGGCTTATGCTACCAACCCAACAACAGGGCGGATGGAATTTCACCATCAAGAATATAAGAGTTTTCCTCACGGCCATATCTTTGTTTGCTCTCGGGCCATGGGGCTAGGTTAACCCTCCCTAATTCTAAAGGTTTTTGACTAGCTAACGAGTCGCACAGTAATAACTTCTACTCGAAATTTATCCATAAAATTATTCTCAATTTGAGCTAAATACAAGAGTAATTATTACATCATCACTGGACAATTGAAATAGTAGTGGAGATCGCTATAAAATAAAATAGGGAAAAAAGTCAGGGCGTGAAAATTTTTCTATCCCCTGTTTTCTAATACCAATTCTCTATGAAGCTGCGCTTAATATAAATTAATAATATACAATAGTTGAAGAAAATCATAGAGCGATCGCGTTCGATAAATACTCTATGAAGTTGCGCTTAATATTGCTTC
>JAKQYG010000333.1 GCA_023356515.1 Trichodesmium sp. MAG_R04
AAAGAGGCTAATTTGATAATTTAATTGTCGTCTAACATCGGCTAAAATTTGAGAAATTAATAATTCAGAACGAGCTTTTTCTGTATTAATAGCAGTTGCTAATGGAATATATTCTCGTAATATAGTTGTGAGAATTTCAGAAGGTTTAACTGGTTTAATTTCGTCAAATAAATATTGGTTTTCTTCTAATGTTAATTCAAAATTTTTCTTGGCATTTTCTAGTGTAAATTTACTGTAAGAAAGATTGCTCATAATTATTATTTAATGAGGAGTAAACCAGAGAATTACATCAAATTCGTTGACTTACGAGCAACATAATTCCTTTGATGGTTATACAAATGTGTTTTAATAGCGATCGCCTAACTATTAACTGAAAAGTATCATGACTTACGCAGCCAGAATATATATAGGGTAATGTCATATTGAATTTTGGATCTTTTTCTGTATCGATAACATAAATTGAGAATAAAAGATAAACTATTTTTTTAAATTTGAGTAGAGAGCCAGCATTTGTAATTATTGCTAAGATGATTTTCTCCTAGAAGCGATACTCATTCCTTCCTACTTCTACCATACCTATAAGTATAATTAGAAGGAAAACTAAAATATAGGCTACTTTAGATGATTCTAGAGTAGCCTTAAATTTATGATTTAAAAAGTAGGAAAAAATCTGAGAAAAGCTAAATTAAAGCAGCCATTTTCACATCATTAGTTGCCAACAATTCCTGCAACTCATCAGAGTCTACAGTCTCCTTATCAACCAACATTTCCGCCAACTTATCCAAAACATGACGGTTGCCGACTAAAACTTCTTTCGCACGACGATAAGCTTGGTCTACCAAATTACGAACCTCATCGTCAATAGTAGCAGCAGTTTCCTCAGAAAAATCCCGCTCAGACATAATATCTCTACCTAAGAACATATTACCATTCTGACGACCAAGAGCCACGGGACCGAGGCGATCGCTCATCCCAAAGCGAGTAACCATCTGGCGGGCCACACGGGCCACCTGTTGTAAATCATTAGAAGCTCCAGTGGTCACTTCTTCATCGCCAAAAATAATCTCCTCAGCAATACGACCACCCAAAGCTACTGCCATCTGATTTTGTAGATAAACACGGGAATACAAACCAGAGTCCATCCGGTCTTCACTAGGAGTAAACCAAGTTAAACCACCAGCTCCACCACGAGGAATAATACTAATCTTCTGTACTGGGTCATAATCAGGCATTAACGCTCCAACCAAAGCATGACCAGCTTCGTGATATGCTACTAACTCCTTACGCTTCTCGCTCATTACGCGGTCTTTCTTCTCTGGGCCAGCTAATACCCGGTCAATAGCATCATTAACTTCGTCCATAGAAATTTCAGTTAAATTGCGACGAGCTGCCAGAATAGCTGCCTCATTCAATAGATTAGATAAATCTGCACCAGTGAATCCAGGTGTCCGACGGGCAATTTTTTCTAAATCTACATCTTGGGAAAGACTCTTACCACGAGCATGAACGTTGAGAATTTCCAGGCGACCTGCATAGTCAGGGCGGTCTACTACTACCTGACGGTCAAAACGACCAGGGCGGAGTAAGGCAGCATCTAAAACGTCAGGGCGGTTAGTAGCAGCTATAATAATGATACCTGTGTTACCTTCAAAACCATCCATCTCCGTGAGTAGCTGGTTCAAGGTTTGTTCTCTTTCATCATTACCACCACCTAAACCAGCGCCTCTTTGACGACCCACTGCATCAATTTCATCTATAAATACTATACAGGGAGCACTAGACTTGGCCTGTTCAAACAAGTCGCGAACTCGGGAAGCACCCACACCGACAAACATTTCTACAAATTCAGAACCCGAGATAGAGAAGAATGGTACTCCTGCTTCCCCAGCAACAGCTTTAGCTAATAGAGTTTTACCTGTTCCAGGAGGGCCTACTAATAGTACACCTTTAGGAATTTTAGCTCCTACCGCTGTGAAGCGATCGGCATTTTTGAGGAAGTCTACTACTTCAGTTAATTCTAGTTTGGCTTGTTCGATACCTGCTACATCGCTAAAGGTGATTTGGGTTTGAGGTTCCATTTGCACTCTAGCCTTAGATTTACCAAAGTTCATCGCTTGGCTACCAGGTCCACTTTGAGCGCGGCGTAGCAGAAAGAACAGTCCCACCAACAATAGGATGGGGAAGAATAAACTACTTAATGCTCTAACCCAGAAACCTTCTTCACTCTGAGGCAATACTGAAATATCTACGTTGTTTTTAGTTAGGATATTAATTAGGTCAGGGTCATTAGGTAAATTAACTTGGACTATAGTACCATCGGCGACTTTGACTCTAGCTACTGTCCGGTCAGCACTTATACTAACTTTATCTACATTGTTGCTTTCTATCTGCTGAATAAACTGACTGTATTTCCAGGTTTCGCTGGTTTGGGGTTTTTGATCGAAGAATGCTGTTGCTAAGGCTATGACTACTATTGCCAGCAGGGCATACAGACCAGCATTTCTCCACTTTTTATTATTCACGATTGGTTGCTACTCCTTATTTTTTGTGATATGGGATCTATCTTATTCAATTTTTGTATATTAACTTATGTTAACTTATTTCTCATGATCATACCACAAAAGTATTAAAAGCTAGAGTTTTTCAAACGATGACTCTGAGTTTTTACTTATGTTGTGAAAGTAATTAATAGGGAAAGAAAACAAAATAAGACTGGAAAATATTAATTACACTATTAACAATTGCTAAGCTGCAAACCAGCTATATTAATTACACATACTTTGAAGCCGAAAGGAATATATTCCTTGTGATTTGGTAATAAAACTAGGCAATTAATTTTACCTAGGCACTTAATTAGGGTGGGGAAGAATAAACTGCTTAATGCTCTAATTGAGAACTCTTTTTTATGCTGAAGCAGTACTCAAAATATCTATATTGTTTTGAGTTAAGATATCAATTGGGCCAGGATTAAGTAGTGTAAATTTAACTTAACTTGGACTATAGCAATCATATTTTATTTGTGCCCAAAATCTTACCACTTTTGAGCATGGAGGTTTGGGGCAATAGTCAATGGGCAAGAGTTTCAGAGTTTATTTCTAGTTTTTGAATTGTCACAACCTATTTGGGATTGCTATATAATGCCGTCGGTGACTTTGATGCTAGGAATTTTTTAGGGCATTGAAACTTTGTTATTCAATTGTGGTACATTACCTTAATTTTAATATAACAACTTCTCAAAAGTTGGAAAGTTAAATAGGTCATAGTAAAAGTGCTATGTTGTGCAGACGCAATAAACCGGAATAGAAGAAATATAGGCTAAAATGCAGTTTTCAGAATTAGATTTAATACTCCAATTTCCATTTTACAGAGAATCCAAATGTATATTAATAGATGTGGGGGCCCATATTGGGTCTTTTGCTAAACCATTTGCTCAAAAGGGTTGGCAAGTAATCGCTTTTGAACCAGAACCAGAAAATAGACGACAGTTAGAAAATAATCTACAGAATTATCCCAATGTAAGCATTATAGCCAAAGCAGTATCTAATCAGACAGGTCAGGATATACCTTTTTATATCAGTTCCCAACACTGGGGTATTCATTCTCTTAAACCATTTCACCATTCCCATCAACCCAAATTAACAGTAGAAACAGTGCGGTTAGATATTGCTTTAAAAGAACTGGGAGTTAACCAAGTGTCACTACTAAAAATAGATGTTGAAGGTGCAGACTTTTTGGCATTACAAAGTTTTAATTTTAGCAAAATACAACCAGAAATAGTGATCTGCGAATTTATGGACGAGCGATCACAGGCTAATTTCGGCTATTCACATCACGATATAGCTTTTTATATGAAAAAACATGGATATCATGTATTTGTTTCTGAATGGGCTCCAATAAAGGAATATGGTAGAAAAGGTATAACAAGTGTTCCCCACAAATTTTTGCAATGCATTGACTACCCATTAAATCATCAACCTGCTTGGGGAAATTTAATTTTTGTTCGCCAAGATAGACTAGTAGATTTTGAGCAAACTTTATCGAGTTATATGGATAAATTTCTAAGACAAGAAAGCCTAGATAAACTAATAAGTGAAGTCAAAAATGCTTTACAAAAAAATAATGTTAATAAAGCCAAAAAATTATTAGATATAATTGTTAAAAATTATCCATATTATCAACCAGCTTCACTTGCACTTTTCGATATTCTATTACAAAAAGGCAATCTACAAGCAGCTAATTATGTATTAGTTGAATTACAAAAAAAATTCCCAAATTCTGAACATATAGATAGCCGAATAAAGTTTCTAAATTGCAGAAAGAAAGAGTTAGCCATACTGGAAGATTCTAACCAAAAATTATTTGCTTTTAAAGATAAGCACAGGGGGCAAAGATGTGTCATTATTGGCAATGGTCCGAGTTTAAACAAAATGGATTTATCTTTCCTTAAGGATGAGATTTGCTTTGGAATGAATCGTATTTATCTAGGGTTTGAGAAATGGGGTTTTAATCCAACTTATTATGTATCAGTTAATCCCTTAGTTCTAGAGCAAAGTGCTGAAGAAATTAGTCAAATTTCCTGTCCTAAGTTTATTAGTCATAAAGGAATTCCTTATTTTTCATCTCATTCAGATATCATTTTTATGAATACAACTCATCCTCAAAGTGATTTTAGTAATAATCCCCAGACTGGAATTAATGAAGGCTATACTGTTACTTATGTGGCTATACAGTTAGCATACTATATGGGGTTTGAAACTGTGATTTTGATAGGTGTAGATCACAACTTTGTTACTAAAGGAGATGCAAATAAGGAAGTTGTTTCTCAGGGAGATGACCCCAATCATTTTCATTCAGATTATTTTGGAAAAGGGGTGAAATGGA
>JAKQYG010000334.1 GCA_023356515.1 Trichodesmium sp. MAG_R04
ACTTCATTGATTAAGGAATTTTTCATCAAACGATTAAAAGCATCTTTGACCATTTCCTGATAAAAAATTCTGACTTCTTTCACTCTGGTACGAATTTCTGAGTCTGCCAAATAAGATAGTACAAATTCTCTGTCAAAATCAAGCTCTAGACTTAATACCCCTTCCGTTTCTCCTCGTAACAAAGCCAAAATATTATGAGGAGCAATATCTTTAACATTTACCCAAAAATTTCGGTACATTTCAAATTTAATAGCAATCCGCCCATAGGTTGTAATATTTTATCTAACCGGGTTTAGGATATAAACTGAGTCCAAAAATGGGATAAAAATACCAAAACAAAAAATTACAGTTTTTTCTCACAAATCATTTAAAATTGCTATAGTCGATCATATTTTTTTAATAGATAAAAATGGCTAAATTAAAATTACGGCTTTCAGAAAATATTAGTGGCGATATATTCGTTGATAATACCTGTATAGACTGTGATACTTGTCGCTGGATGTCACCCAAAATTTTTCATCGTCAAGGAGGAAAATCAGCAGTTTACTATCAACCGAAAAATCAAAAAGAAAGACTAGAAGCAATGCAAGCTCTATTATCTTGCCCAACAAATTCTATCGGTACTGTTAAAACTCCAAAAGATATTAAAAATGTTCAGAAAACTTTGCCTATTTTAGTAGCCAATAATGTTTATCATTGTGGTTATCATTCAGAAAAATCTTTCGGTGCAGCGAGTTATTTTATTGTGAGACCAGAGGGAAATATTTTGGTAGACTCACCTCAATTTTTAGCTCCGTTAGTAAAGCGTTTAGAAGCGATGGGAGGAATTAAATATATGTATTTGACTCATAAAGATGATGTGGCAGATCATCAAAAATTTAGAGAACATTTTAGTTGCGATCGCATTCTTCATATTGACGATATCTCCCCAGACACTAAGAATGTAGAAATAAAGTTAACTGGTGCAGACCCAATTTCCCTAACTCCAGATTTATTAATTATTCCTGTAACTGGTCACACTAAAGGTCATACAGTTTTACTCTATGAGAAATTTTTATTTACAGGAGATCATCTAGCATGGTCTAGTCATTTAAATCAACTTTATGCTTTTCGTCGCTACTGTTGGTATTCTTGGTCAGAACAAATTATCTCTATGTATAAGTTAATTAGTTATAATTTTGAGTGGGTATTACCTGGTCACGGTCATCGTTATCATACTGACACAAAAATTATGCAACAAGAATTACAAAAATGTATTATTTGGATGGAAAAATCTTGAGTTATGTTAAACCTAAATTTGGCAAACTTTTCAAAACTGTGTTATAACTAGGGATTGCTGTAACGGCACTAATTGCAGTGGCAATATCTTGAAAAATACAAATTTATGCGCCATATATAGCGGTACTGCGTAAGTCCTGAAATGGTATAGACTAATTACTTTGGCACCAGCAAAAAAATAACAATCTAGATAATTGGAGGATGATACATAAATGACGCAAGTCATATTAGGAGAAAACGAGGGCATTGAATCTGCATTACGTCGATTTAAACGACAGGTTTCTCAAGCAGGAATATTCCCAGATATGAAAAAGCATCGTCACTTTGAAACGCCGATTGAAAAACGCAAGCGTAAAGCGATGGCATTACAGAAGCAAAGGAAGAGACGTTCCCGCTTTTAAGAAAGAAGTTTATTTTCAGCAATCCCAATCCTAAATTAGTAACCTTCTTAGTTGATAGGTAACACTTGAAGATGTTAGAATGAATTGCTTGGAGACGTCGAGGTGCGTCTCCCCTGGACTAAAAATATAACCTAAACAGTATCACAAAAGATATAAATTTAAATATTTAAATTTATTTATTTATATATAACTAATTTTCTGATAAATTTAAAATTAATTTAATTACTAAATCTAGTCCTATATTTTGACAGAGAAAAAACTATGGCTGTAGAACAGCCGGCAATTGATATTGCACCTTTTATTGACCACTCCTTATTAACTATTACTGCTACTCCAGAGGAGGTGTCAAAATTTTGTAATGAAGCTGACAAATTTAAGTTTCCGTCAGTTTGTGTATACCCTTGTTATGTAAAACAAGTAGTAGATTTACTTAACAGTAAAAGTCCGAAGGTTTGTACGGTAATTGATTTTCCTAATGGTACAACTACAAGTAAAACAAAATTGTATGGAGCTTTAGAAGCTGTAGAAAATGGAGCTTCAGAATTAGATGTAATGGTTAATTTGACTTATATTAAAACAGGCCAAGCCAACCAACTACATCGGGAAATAGCTGAAATATCTGAAGAAACTGGCAAAACAGTTAAAGCTATTCTAGAAATGGCATTATTAACTGAAGAGGAAAAGCGGTTAGTGATAGAGGTTTTGATGGATGCGGGTGTGGCTTTTTTTGTTACAAATACTGGATGGTATGGTGGAGCAACAGTAACAGATGTCAAACTGCTCAGAGAAATAACCAAGACTAATGTTGGAATTAAAGCTGCTGGAGGAATTAAAACATATCAGCAAGCAGCAAATTTAATTTTGGCTGGCGCAACTAGGCTAGGTACATCTCGTGGTGTAGAATTACTTAAACAGCAAAATACTAAGTCGGAATTGGAATAGAGTTTATAGTTACCCTCTAATAGTTAACTGCTCATTCCTAACCCATACTAACTAGATGGCCAGACTCTACAAAGCAACAGGAATAAACCTAAAAGCCATACCTCTAGGAGAATCAGACCGTTTATTAAGCATCTTAACTCCAGAATATGGTTTGATTCGAGTAGTAGCTCCCGGAGTCAGGAAACAAAAATCTAGACTGGGGGGTAAAACTGAACTATTTGTGGTAAATCAACTGTTAATATCTAAAGGGCGATCGCTTGACAGAATTAACCAAGCAGAAACCATAACATCCTACACTGGTCTTAGTCAAAATCTGGGAAAATTAGCAGCAGGTCAATATTTAGCAGAATTAATTCTTCATCAATTTCTCAGTGAACAACCTCAAGCTGAGCTTTTCTATCTACTAAACGAACACTTAGAACGTATAGAACAACTACAACATAAAACTGACCGACTCTGGTATACCCAACTCATAGCACTCTTGGCTCATGGCATCTATCATTTACTAGCCATAGAAGGAATAGCACCCCAAGTCCAAATATGTTGTGCCACAGGAAATGAATTACAGCCAAATTTCAATGATTCTAACTGGCAAGTTGGGTTCAGTATAGACGCAGGAGGAATTATTGAACTTGATAATACTCATGCTGTACAATATTCTTACCAAGATTTATTAGGCTCAAACTTTAATACTAAAATCAATACCCTGCTCAATGCTTATCAACTTTTTCTGCTTCAGCAGTTACCACAACCTCAACTTCAGACTCTAGTTAAACTTACTTCTCATCAAGATTGGGTGAAAGTAGAACAACTTTTAAGGAAATATACCCAATATCATTTAAGTTATTCTATCCGGTCTGCAGAATTGATTGATACTTATTTAGAATCTAAATCACCTTCGATAAAAAATGCAATTATCTAATTCAAATTTAACAAAAAAAACAAAAGAACTGAAACAACAAAACTTACCTAATACAAAACCTATTTCAGCAGCATCTTTATCAGGAAAAAAACCCGAACGTGGACTTTTACCAGTTCTGAAAAATAGTCAATTCTTAGTCCTCTGGGGCGGTCAAGTATTTTCCCAACTGGCAGATAAAGTTTACCTGGTATTAATGATTGCTATTATTGTTAATCAATTTCAAGGGACAGACCAGACTATAAGTGGATGGGTCTCGGCAATTATGATTGCTTTTACTATTCCTGCTGTATTATTTGGAGCTGCAGCTGGTGTCTATGTGGATCGGTGGCCCAAAAAAACTGTTTTAGTTGTAACAAATATTGTCAGAGGTGGTTTGGTTTTAATTTTGCCAATAGTATTGTGGCTATCTCATAATTTTAATCTAGGTAATTTACCTTTGGGATTTTGCCTGATGTTACTATTAACTTTTTTGGTTTCTACTCTGACTCAATTTTTTGCTCCTGCGGAACAGGCAGTTATTCCTCTAATTTTGGAAAAGCGACATCTACTTTCAGCTAATTCTCTTTACACTACTACAATGATGGGTTCTGTAATTATTGGCTTTGCAGTAGGAGACCCTTTGTTAGAATTGGCCGATAGAATAGCTGCACAAATTGGTTTTGGGGAAGCTTTGGGCAAAGAACTGGTGGTAGGAGGAAGTTATGTGATAGCTGGTTTACTTTTAATATTACTCAAAATTGGGGAACAGAAAAATTTGAATGATAACGAACAACCTCATGTTTTGTCAGACTTGGAAGATGGCTTAAATTATCTAAAAGGTAATCATAGAGTTCGTAATGCTATTATTCAGCAAATCATTTTATTTTCTATTTTTGCAGCTTTGGCAGTTTTGGCAGTGCGCTTGGCAGAAATTATTCCTAGTATGGAAGCTGAAGAGTTTGGATTATTATTAGCTGTTGCTGGAGTGGGTATGGGTATTGGTGCCGGAATAGTAGGTCAACTTGGGCATTGGTTATCTCATTTTCAACTTAGTTTGATAGGATCCATAGGAATGGCAGTTTCCTTAGTGGGTTTATCTATATTTAATCAACAATTTTGGGTTGCTATGGGTTTAATCAGTATTATGGGAATGTTTGGTGCAGTGGTGGGAGTGCCAATGCAAACTACAATTCAAGCTGAAACTCCTGAAGAAATGCGGGGAAAAGTATTTGGCTTACAGAATAATGCTGTTAATATTGCTCTCAGTTTACCTTTAGCTTTAGTAGGAGTAGCGGAAACTTTTCTAGGTTTATCTACTGTTTTTGTTGGGTTAGCAG
>JAKQYG010000335.1 GCA_023356515.1 Trichodesmium sp. MAG_R04
TGGTCAATAGCAATAGCATCTAAAACTCCATCCTTGAGACCTTGAACTAGAGCTAGGCGATCGCTAGAATTTCCTAGAGGAGGATCTAAACGTAGATTCGGGTCATAAGGAAGAAAATCATTACCCAAAGGAGACTTACCATTTATAGCTTGAGTATCCAACAACAGGTGCATCCAAGTCGTACTAGCAGTAATGGGCAAACCCCTACTTTTAGCATTTCCAATTAACTCTACACTCCGAGAAGTAGAAACTCGCATAATATGAACCGGAGTACCAATAGCATCTACTAACTCTAATACAGCAGCTAAAGCCGAACTTTCCGCCATAGTCGTAACCCCAGGCAAACCCAAGCGAATAGAATTATACCCCTCTCGCATCACCCCATTACCTGCTAACTCAGAATTCTTGCAAAATAAAGCTACAGATTTATTCAGAGGTTTCAAATATTCCAAAACTCGTCGTAACAAACCAAGATTTTCTAGAGGCAAACCATCAGCAAACCCTACAACACACATTGCTGCTAATTCTCCCAACTCAGTCATTTGCTCACCTTTTACACTTTGGGTAATAGCACCCCAATAATAGAGAACAGGAAAAGCAGATTTATCAGTTGCCTGAGTTGCCAAATTTTGCAATCTTGCCAAACCAGCAGAATTATCCATAGGAGGAAAAGTATCCGGCAAAATTGCTAATCTGGTAAAACCCCCTGCTCTAGAAGCTTGCATTAAAGATTCTATAGTTTCCCGTTCCTCAAACCCAGGTTCTCCGCTATGACAATATAAATCTACTAAACCAGGACCTAAAATTAATCCCTGACAGTCTTGAATATCTGTTTTAGTTGGAAACTCGAAAATATTTTCCTCAACTGTGGCTATTTTTCCATCAATAATTAAAACATCAGCAATTCTGTCTGTGTCGTAAACAGGGTCTAATATTCGGACTTTTTGAAGTAATTTGCTATTCATTTCTATAGAAGTCAGAAGAATGTAGGTTGGGTAGAACGATAGTGAAATCCAACAAAACCTTGCTATGCTAATTTTGGGCTTCGATACCTCAACCAAACCTATACCTAATATTCGGATTTGTTGAAGTAGTTTGCTGTTTATTAATTATATACAAGTCAGGATAATGTAGAATGTAGATTAAGTAGAACGACAGTGAAACCCAATAAAACCTTGCTAATGTTGGGTTTCGATACCTCAACCAAACCTATACTTATCTCTTAGCCGAAACATGTCCCATTAGCGAAACAACCTAACCTGGTTCTGGACTTTGTGTCAGCAAAAATGCACCTTACAGGACTTTTTCATAATTGTCAATCAAAGTAAAACTTTGCTTGAGGAAGAAATCCATGATATTTTTTTCCATTGCTCTCTAATACTCCACCATCACTGCTGTACTTCAATCTAAAGGGATCATTAGGGTCTAAGTGTTGAAAATCTTGACCACAAGGACGCCATTTTTCTTTACTTGAGTCCCAGTAAAAACATTTTCTACTGGTAACTGGGACAAAACAGGTTGCCATTTGTATTCCGGGATTAAAGAACCCTCCATAAGAACCAGAAATATCTGGCACTACGTGAAAATAAATATCTGGCAACTCCTTAAAATAATCTCCTACGTCGGTTCTTTTATATTCTTCGCAACGATGAATTGTTTGAGCGCTAGCAGGTTTATGTGTTATGAAATTAAAAACACTACTCATCACAAACAGAAACATAAAAAGATAGTGGCTTTTGAAAAGCATAATTTTTTTCTCTTATGATATGGGAAAATATAAACTTCGTTTTGGTATATCAGGACTTACGCAGTACCGCTATATATGGTGCATAAATTTGTCTTTTTCAAGATATTATCACTACAATTAGTGCCATTGCGTAAATCCTATATATGCAAAGCATAGCAATCGATTAAAATGGCGCATTATCACAGATTGTTAAATCATTAAAAAAATTAGTCATTCCAGTAGCATCGAAATATATTGAATGATAGGTGCGTTACATTTCATTTTCATGTCACATAGTGAAACGCACCCTACTCTCCTTCGGTTTGGAGACCAAACCCCTACAACGCTCCAGCAGCAGTTTTATCCAAAATACCCCCAGACAAATGAGAAGTAATATTCATTACCTCCAATACTGGAAGTCCATCTGGACCATCAGGATAATCAATCACACTAACTGCCCCATTGCCCTGCTTAAAATTCCAGAAATGTTCCGGTTCCAAACCAAATAACTGACAAAGAATAGCCTTATTAATAGCATCATGGGCAACCACAATACCAACACCAGAAACCGACCGAATAATCTCATTCCAAGTAACCAGCGCTCTTTCCCAAACTTGCTGTAAATTTTCTCCCTCTGGCATTTGAACCGTTGCTGGAAATTCCTTCCACTGCTTCAACAAACCAGGAAAACCATCTTCAATTCCTGACTCAAACTTTCCTTCCCAGAGACCATGGCTAATTTCCCATAAACCATCATATAATTTCAATTCTACATTTGGGTGATGCTGCAAAATAATTTCTGCTGTTTCTTTAGGACGTAACATCGAACTACTCACAGCAAAATCTAGATGTACATCTTTAAGAAACTCCGCAGCTTGAGCACCTTGTACTCTACCATTATCATTAAGTGGTATATCAATTTGTCCCTGAAATTTACCATCTCGGTTCCAGTCAGTCTCGCCATGACGCACGAGTAATAACCGGGGACCCTTATGTTTATTTCTGGGTTTGGGAAACTTTTCACCAATATGAGTAGTAAGATTCATTGATTCTAATTGTATAGATTTTCTTGGTTCATTTTCTCCAGAAAAAGAAGGATAAGGAGGAGTAAAGTTAAGTATATTAATGCCACAATTAGACTGTTGAATAGAATGATAATAAGATGGTTTTATTCCCAAAGCTGTAGAAATGAGGCAGCGATTAATACCGTTGTGTGCCACAACTAAAATACTTTTATGAGTATTATTGGCCAAAATCTCTGGCCAAAATCTATTGGCTTGCTCAAACAGAGATAATACTGTAAAGTGTTTTCTTTCTCCCTCTGGTGTTGAGAGTTTCATATAAAATTCGTGGGGATGTTTTTTCCATAAACTATAATCTTCTGGATATTTCTCTATCACATCTTCACGCAGCATTCCTTCCCACAAAGGTAAATCAATTTCTCTTAAGTTTTCTTTGGTTTGGACTGGAGGTGGAGATTCTAAATAGGAATGAATAATTTCAGTAGTTTGTTTTGCTCTTTGTAGAGGACTACTATAAATAGCATCAAACTTTAGGCTTTGAAGAGCTTCACCTACTTGACGAGCGGTATTTTGGCCTGTTTCTGTAAGTACTGAAGCATCAAGGCGACCTTGAATTCGACTTTCTATATTGTAGGTGCTTTGGCCATGGCGCACAAGGATAACACGAATACTCATCGATAATTTAGATTATAGGTTAATTGGAAACTCTGAAACAGACAGAACTTAAGCAAAGACACTAATTGTAGTGTAAAAATCTGATATAATTACGAAAATACACTATATATAAAATCTACGTAAGTCCTGACAGGGTGCATTTTACACTGTTTTGAGTCTTATAGTTGAAGTCATAAGTCAACTTCCCCTAAGCTATCTCTTATAAGGAAATTTTAAAATCCTTTTCTAATAGGGAGATGGGAGACTTGACAGTCAAATAAAAATTAACTATACTTATTTAAACTTACACACATATGGCGATATTGTAGCAGTATGAGTAATTTATTAAGTATACAAGAGGCTGCTAATTTATTGGGAGTAAGTTCAAACACGCTTCGTAGATGGGAAGCAGAAGGCAAAATCACCTCTGAACGCACAGTTGGTGGGCATCGCCGTTATCAAGTAAGTGACCTACTTAAGCAGAAAAGTGATGCAAGTCTTACGATTGCTTATGCGAGAGTTAGTAGTCACGACCAGAAAATAGACCTAGAACGTCAAATTATGATGCTAGAAGTTTATTGTACAAACCATGGTTGGAGCTACGAAATAATTTCTGACTTAGGCTCTGGTGTGAATTACCGAAAAAAAGGCTTAATTAAACTACTGAAGCTAATAACTACTTACCAAGTTGAACGTTTGGTTTTATCTCATAAAGATGGATTACTCAGGTTTGGTGCTGAATTAATATTCTCCCTTTGTGAGCAATTTGGAGTAGAAGTAGTCATAATTAATCATTCAGAAAACTCAACTTTTGAAGAAGATATAGCTAATGATATTTTAGAAATAATTACAGTATTTTCAGCTAGATTATATGGTTCAAGAAACCAGGAAAACAAGCAAATTGTTGAAGAACTAAAAAATGTTGCATCAAAGCTTTAACACTAAGTTAACACTTAAATATCAGCAAAAAAAACATATTAGTCAGACACACGCCTAGTTGTACGTCATGCTTATAACTGGGGATTAGTTACTTGTATAAAAAATAGCCTAGTGCTATTGAAATATTATTACTATCAGTACCAGTAAAAAACGTAACAATATCTAAGCGTGCAGATAATTACTATATCAGCTTTAGGTATGATTGGGAAACGAATCCGACTCCAAAACAACAAGATATTTCGGTGTAGATGTGGGGATAAATGCTCTAACAACTTGTAGTGATGGTAGCAGATTTTCTAGCACAAAAAGCAAAAAAAACGACGAACGTCGTTATCAACTTCGTGTCAACAAAAAAGAGCCAGGAGGGAGATATTAATGAAAATTAAAAGGTTGATTTTAAGTATTCTGACTATTGTAGCGATCGCTTTTATTAGTTTTTCTTTAATTAGTAGTGTAACTCAGCCACAAATTCAAAGTCGCCTGGAGTTATATCAGACAAATTTATTGTT
>JAKQYG010000336.1 GCA_023356515.1 Trichodesmium sp. MAG_R04
CTTAAGTTAGTTAAGGAAGCTGGTATTAGTATTGTTAGTCTGCCAATGTGTAATCTTTATCTCCAAAATAGGCAAGATAATTATACTCCTAGATGGCGGGGTGTAACTTTATTACATGAATTGAAACAACAGGGAATTTCTGTTGCTGTTGCCAGTGATAATTGTCGCGACCCGTTTTTTGGATTTGGGGACCATGATGTTTTAGAAGTGTTTAATATGTCAGTGAGAATTTCTCATTTAGATATGCCTTATGGGGACTGGCCTTCTGCTGTTAGTAAGACTCCTGCTGATTTAATTGGTTTGCCAAATGTGGGGAGAATTAGAGTAGGATTACCAGGGGATTTAATTCTGTTTAAAGGTAGGAATTTTAGTGAACTTTTATCACGGTCTCAACATGATAGAGTAATACTAAGAAATGGTGGAGTTATTGATAGAATTTTACCTGATTATTGTGAATTAGATAGTTTATTTTAGGGGTGGTAATTTATCAACCATTTTTCACGTAAGTAATAGCTAAAAAAAAAAGACATAATTTGAGAATTGAGCTCAGACAGCAAATTTTAAGTATACAAAGTACAGATATTAAAAATTAAACTTTTCAGGGCATGTTTCCCGGGATAGGTGTAGCTCACCAAGCAAGATGCACCAACCATCATTCTCGCTACCAACCGTCCATCGCGAATTCATCAGGTTGTAAGAATATTCTTCATTTCTTCCTTGCATAAACCCAAAAGCTACAAAGTTGAAATCTATTTAGGGCTTGCTGAAAAAGTCTTTTTTAGGAGTAGGGGGACCCACCCCTAATACCTCCCAGGAGTAGAAGTAGGGACATTCCATTTAAAGGACCGAAAACCAGGTAGTTTTTTCGACAAAAAAAGATTAAGACCTTTATGTGTCAATACTTTAATATTTAATCAGCAAGTCCTAGTTAACTAAACTCAGGGGAGTTGTCCCATTGACGGATGATGCTGCCGCAGCTATATCGCTACTTTAATGCAACAAAGCCATATTAAAGATAAAGATGGGCAAGGTGCTGATCCTATTTTCTGGGATAGTCTATTTCTTGGTATTCCCTTAGGGATTAACAACATCTCCAATAGTTTTACCTTCAAGTATACTAATCGCCCCATCTAACAGCTTATCTTCTATATATGGCTTAGTAAAATAACCCTTAGCTCCTAACTCAAAAGCCATTTCCATGTGTTTTTTGGCACCGCGAGACGTTAACATTGCTATAGGTAAGGACTGCAAATTAGAATCTTTCTGCATCCGAGATAACAACTCAAAACCATCCATCCGAGGCATTTCAATATCACAAAAGACCAAATCACAAGGTAACCCAGCACGCAGTTTCTCCCAAGCATCCTTACCATCTCTTGCTTGTTCAACTCGATAACCAGCTTTACTAAATGTCATTGATAATAACTCACGAACTGTAATTGAGTCATCCACAATTAATACTGTTGGTACACTCTTGTCTGTAGGTGTAGGCCTACTATTTCCATCACCAGGTAACCAAACATTACCTTCATCTCGGCGTTGTCTTCCTGTTGCTAGGTTAATTAACTCAATGACATCCGCGATCACTACAATTTTACCATCCCCTAAAACAGTTGCGCCCGCA
This sequence comes from Trichodesmium sp. MAG_R04, assembly GCA_023356515.1. GTDB lineage: Bacteria > Cyanobacteriota > Cyanobacteriia > Cyanobacteriales > Microcoleaceae > Trichodesmium. Next base: position 1,625 of record JAKQYG010000336.1, read on the forward strand.
ATACCTAAAGGTTTAGGAACCGGACCTTGTAACTGTTTAATAACAATTTCTTTCTGTTGTTCCAAAACCTGATCAACTTGCACCGCCAAAAATATACCAGCAGAAGCAGAGCGCAACACCACAATTGAAATCATATCCTCCTCAGTATTCATACCATAAACATTACTGCGGCGGACATGATGATTATAAACCAATAACTCTCGCAAGTGACGGAAAGGCAACTGTATACCACGCCATTCTATATAGTTCTGTCCCTGTTCTCCTATTTTAACCTCACCCTTAGAAACTTTTACCATATCTTCTACCCCATCCATAGGAAAAGCTATCCAGGAGCGATCACTAAGACAACACAATGCTTTCGATATACTCAAAGTCAGCGGTAAGCGAATTGTAAATATTGTCCCCTTGTCAATAGTCGAATCAATAGTAATAGTACCTCGAATATCATTCAAATTAGTCTTAACAACATCTAATCCTACTCCACGACCTGCCATATCAGTAATCTTATCTTTAGTACTAAAACCAGGATGAAACAATAAATCATAAACATCCATACTAGAAATTTCTTGAGCTTGTTTCTCAGTAATTAAATCTTTTTCAATTGCTTTATTCTTAACCTTTTCCGGATTTATTCCCGCCCCATCATCTGCTACCGAAATCACCGTTTGATTACCTTGGTGAAAAGCACGAATTGTAATCCGACCTTTACTAAACTTACCTGAACTTAAACGCTCCTGAGGTGTTTCAATTCCATGAGTTATAGCATTATTCACTAAGTGAATCATCGGGTCAGAAAGCTTAACCTGAATCATTTTGTCTATTAAGGTTTCTTTCCCTTCTACATAAAGTTCTATCTCTTTACCACACCTTATTGAATTATCTCGCACAACACGAAACAAAGGTTGTACCGTCTCAGAAAAAGGTACCATCCTCGATTTAGTAAAACCTTCTTGTAGTTGAGTTGTCACCTGTCGTAACTGACGAGTTACTTGTTCTGCATCATCAACTAAAAATTCAATATCAGAAGCAGACTCTCGTACTCGGACAATATATTCAATAGTTTCCTGAGCTAATAAATGGAAAGGAGTAAAGTTTTCCACCCGATCAAGATCCAGAGGGTCCTTCAAATGTCTTATTTCTGCATTACTTTCATTTCTTGTATCTGATATATCTATAGTATTGTTAGAATGATTTCGGTGACGACTATCCCAAATTGCTCTTTCTAGAAGTGTTTTTTCATACAAGTCATGCATTCTTTGCCCAGCATCACTTAGTAATATTACCTGATGGAGTAAGTTATCTAAAAACTGACGCATTCGTTCCTGGCTTTGTTCTAAACTATTACGATTAACTATCAGTTCTCCTACCAAGTTACTGAGATTATCTAGTTGCTTTGCAGGTACTTTAATTGTTTGTTCTGGAGAACGTTTACTCCTACTGCGAGTATGGTTAGGAGTAGAAACTAAGCTGGCTTTACTAGAAGTCTCTGGATGAGAATTTTCTAACAATTGATCTAAGTCTCTAAATGGATCTTCCGCTAGTTGCAAATTGTTTTTTGTACTTGCTGATAATTCCTTTGTATTAGTATTGTTTAAAACTACTGTATTGACTTGAAGTTTCGAGTTAACCTCCATACCATTTAATAGTTGTTCGATCTGTACCAAAGCATCGTAATTTTCTAATTTTTCTCCATTCAATATTGCTTCTAATGCAATAAATTCATAATCATCTACTTTTACCTGATTATTCGCTATTAATTGTTGACTTTTTTCTGTGTATTCAGAAGTTTTCTCACTTTCAACATCCAGGACCTTATCTAAATCTATCGTTTCATCAGCAGCTTTATTAACTCTATTATTAGCTTTTGGTTCTTCTGCTGTAGTCCATAGATATTCTAAGTCTGCTGAAAATTCGTTATTTTCTTCCGTCGTATCATTATTCTCAAAGGTATTTTCTAATAACTCATTTGAGCCTAGGTTAGAAAAGTCTGGACTTTGATTTTCTAATAGACTATTCAAATCATTATTATTTTCTTGTGTTAAATCCTGGTAGTCTAATCCATCTACATTCATCAATTCTTGTGAGTCTAACGAATCTAAATCTTGTTGAGTGAATATTTCAGAAAAACTAGATGTCAAATTTTCTGTTTCTCCTTGAATTTCTTCTAAATCTACTTGTTCATCAATTGTTTCTAAATCTTCAAACAGTGCTTCTAAATTTGCGGCTTTAGAGGTTAAATCATTTTTAGTATTTGTGTTTGGTTCAGATTTTGCTGCTTTTTTATCACTATTTTCCTCCTTTTCTACATCTTGAATTAATAATAAATCACTTAAATCTAATTTATCTTCATCTAACTTAAATTGTTCTGATTCATTCTGTGAAGATGATTTGGTTGAATCTTGAAGATATCCGGCTTCTAATTCTATCAAATCTCCATTGTTTAATTCACTAAATAGTCCATATAAATCATCTTTATATTTTGTATTATTGCTTTCTTCTTGTGGTAAATTAGCATTTTTGGTTTGATACTTACTTTTTTGAACTAGCTCATTTTTTTCTGTCTTCTTAAACAAATCTGATAAGTCATTATCTACTGAATTTAAAAAATTACCTTCACTTTTGTTGTTAATTTCTGATGACTTTTCTTCTTCATTAATATCAAACAATAAATCATATATATCGTTAGAATTATCAATATCAATATCAATTACAGATACTCTTAGATGATCGTCTACCTCTAATTTGCCCTGATCTAGTATTTCTTCTTCTTCCAAACTAGAGTCTAAGTCTGGTATTTCCCCTTCAAATAAATCCGCTAAACTATTTAGTTCTGAAACTCCTACTTCTAGGCCTTGTCTTACTTTATCTCCTATTAAGTTGTAATTAGTATTATCTAAATCTGGAACATGTAAGGTATTAAACCAGTCATCTACAGACTCTACATTATTAATTATTGCGTTACTTTTGTTGTCTATTTCCTGGTCAATATCAGTATTATCTAGTTGATTATTTTCTTTACTTAACATATCTATTTTACCTCTTATTTGGTAGTTTTATTGTTTTTTACATCCTTTACTAAGAATGTTAAATTTTTATCTATTACTATATTCTTACACTCAATTATAAATTATTTAGCTTTTTTAAAATATTTAATTATGCCAAACCTGCCTAGGTCTGGTGTGAGAGAATATTTTTTCAAGTTACAGCCATTCCGAAAAAAGGAT
>JAKQYG010000337.1 GCA_023356515.1 Trichodesmium sp. MAG_R04
AAATTGTTGTCTTTAACAACGGAAATCATGGAATGGTTAGACAATGGCAAAAAATATTTTATAAAAATAGATTCTCTGCATCAGAATTAACACACCATACACCTGACTATGTTGCGCTTGCAGAATCAATTTTGGCAAAGGGACTAAGAGCTGCTAAAATTTGCTGGCCATAACTACGACGAATCACACGACTATCCAATATCGCAACGACACCCTGAGATTCTCGCACAGAGGTAATAGCGCGTTGCAAATCTTGCAGTGCTTTTGGTAAAAGGTATAATCTGAAGCAATCTAAACCTTGTTGCTTGTAAAAATTTACTCGTCCAGAGACCAAAGGATGTTCCAAAGATGGAAGGGGTAAAGTAGTAATTATAAGTAATTTAGGTGCTTTGAATTGTCTTTGATGTTGTTGCCAAAACTCCCAACCAGTAATTAAAATTCCATTTTTTTCAGCAGAAACAGTCTCCACTTGGACTCGGGAACCAAATTCAGAGGCCAAAGTAGTTCCCACTTGACTTTTAAGTGGAACATCTCCAATCAGAAGCACTGTTAATCTATTAATAGCACTGGAACTAATATACAATAGGCTCCGAATTTCTGTAATTAATGCCAATTGAAATTGAGGTGTATTCGGCATTGGTAAACTATTGGGCAAATATAGTTGAATCATCTCATGGTGATGATCGTGGAAAAATTTAACACAGGTTAGATCCCCTAGTCCCATCATCTGTCTATAGTTATTAGCTTTTGCTTCTAAGTCTAATGCTCCCCCAATAATCACTACAGGTTGTTTAGTCCAAATTTCCTTGAGAGCTTTAGACAAATCATAAGGAGTACAGTATAAAGAAAACGATCCTCTCTGGCGATGAATTTTTGCCCATCTGAGTTGTTCATTGCTTTGCCACTGAGACCAAAAATCATGATTCAAATGATGATTCTGTAATTCTTTGTTTCTTAAAGGTAATGACAAACCTTCAATAAGATTTTGTAAAATCTTTTGCTCATATTGTTCAATTAAGTAGCAATTGTAGGGGTTAACTGGATGCTGGAAGAGTGATCTTATTAGGTTTACCCTTGTTTCACGAATTAAGTCAGCTTGATCGGGATAAACCTGCATCATTTGATTCCAATTAGTAGGTAAAAAACTCGCGGTTAAATAATTTTGTACCCAAGTTTCTAGATCATCTGCCCAATCAATAATTGTTGGAATACCTTTAGGGAAGTGTTCATCCTGCCATTGGCTAACTAACCAAGCTTCGGGCCTCATCAGTATTAGTCCATTAAAATTAGGGTCCTGTGGCAGATGGGTGTGGATTACTTTCTTAGGGAGTGATGAGCTTATCTTAGAATTGGTTGCTAGTAATCTAGGGATTTCGACAGTTATTAAATGTTCTTGTACTGGCTGAGGAGCAACTAATATTGTTTTTCTTGGCCACATTAATATTGGCAGCAGATAACTTAATTGATATTGTTGATTATGGCCACCTGGTGGAGAGGCTGTTTGAATTAAGGCACTACGCTCTAGTCGCAAAGCTCTTGCCACTAGCCTTGCCATTGTTAGATTATGAGGCCAGTGAGGTTGGTTTTGCGATCGCAGAAAATTCAGCATGGATTGATGGACTTCTACTTCGATCACAGACTTTAAGCAAATTAATATAGGTTAGCCACATTCAAATCAGTACAATTTAAATTTGCGCCACTCAGATGAGCTCCATTAAGTTTAGCTTGGCTCAGATTAGAGTCCGTTAGATTTGAACCACTTAGGTTGGTAATGCTAAGGTTGACTCCACTAAGATTTACACTACCAAGATTCATGCCAGGGAGATTGGCCTCAAAAAGATTAAGGTCAGTAAAGTTTCTTTCACCAGCAGCATATTTTTTTTGAAGTTCTTGGATTATCATTAGGGCACACACTGGTATCAAGTCCATTTAGTTATGATGAACATAGGCATTGTTGGATTAGGTTTAATTGGTGGCTCAGTTGGATTAGATTTAAGAACCTTAGGTTATCGTATTTTTGGGGTATCTCGTCGAGAACAAACTTGTCAAAAGGCAATTGCTCTTGGAGTTGTTGATGAAGCTAGCCCAGAACTATCTTTACTATCTACTGCTGATTTAATATTTATCTGTACTCCCATATGCGATATTATCCCTACTTTGGAAAAACTTATTCCTTTTCTGTCTCCTTCTGCAATTCTAACTGATGTAGGCTCTGTTAAGATACCTATTGTTGAAGAAGCTTCTCAAATTTGGCCAAATTTTGTAGGTGGACATCCTATGGCCGGCAAAACGGAAAGTGGTATTGAGATAGCTCAATTAGGTTTATTTGAAGATAGACCTTATGTATTGACTCCTAATGAAAATACTCCCCTGGAATCTGTGAAGAAAGTTGAAGCAATAGCACGGTTGCTCAAAAGTCAGGTTTACTTTTGTGAGCCTTACGAACATGATAGAGCTGTTGCGTGGGTCTCTCATTTGCCTGTGATGGCCAGTGCTAGTTTGATTGCCGCCTGTATGAGTGAAAGTAATCTTGCTATTGTTAAGTTAGCACAAGAGCTAGCCAGTTCTGGCTTTCAGGATACTAGCAGGGTGGGAGGGGGTAATCCGGAATTAGGACGAATGATGGCCGAATATAATCGTCTAGAAATATTGCGATCGCTCCATTCTTTTCGTGACGAAATTGATAAGTTTATTCAACATATTGAACAAAAAAATTGGCAAAGTCTTGAACAAAAATTAAAGCATACACAGCAAAATAGAAAATTATTTTTGCCTCATGAAAATTGAGATTCAAGAAGATATATTTTCTATACATCTTCAACATAATTTTTTTTCCGGAAAATTTTGTCTTGCCGAGTCTAGGCTATAGCAATTTCTGGATGATTTTTGGAGATATCTGGTGTAATGAAGATATTTTTTTTTATAATTCTATAATACAGTAGAGATGTTTAATTAAACATCTCTACTCTAATGATGATTTGACAAAACTTGATATTAATTAACTCTGCTGCAACTCATCCAAACTTACCAAAACTTCTTTACTGTGAATAAGCGGTTTTACCCCTAGAAAAATCTTCTGTAAAATCCCATCTGGGTCAATTATAAAAGTATGCCTTAAAGACAAAAATCTTAACCACGAACCGTAAGCTTTACTGACTGTTCCATCCGTATCAGCTAATAAGGGAAATTTTAAACCTTCAGAATCACAAAATTCTGTGTGGGATTTTATATCATCTGCACTAACACCTAAAATTTGAGTATTTCGAGAAATGTATTGGGGTAAATCTTCCTGAAACCTATGGGCTTCAATTGTGCAACCAGAAGTAAAATCTTTAGGGTAAAAATAAAGCACTACCCACTTACCACGATAATCTGATAAAGAAATTTCTCCATCCTCTATGTTAGTAGGTAGGGTAAATTCTGGTGCTGTTTGATATAATTCAGGTAGTTTACCCCCAAGGGCCCAAACATTGGGAGTAAAATTCAACCAAGTTGTCAAAGCTAGACAAATAACTAAAAGTATGGTAGCAAAATACCGACGAGATGTCATAATTTATTATCAAAATATTACTTTATATAAGTTTACACAAATTTTCCACAGAAAATTGTTAATGTATTGCTCCATCTAAATAAATATCTAATTAAATTACATAAAAATGGAAGAAAATTTACCACAAATATCCGGCCTAGCAACAGTATTAATGGTCATTAATAATCAAATAGTTACCATTGAAATTGATGGATTTAATGCACCAATAACTGGAGGTAATTTTGTTGATTTAGTAGAACGAAATTTTTATGATAGTACGAGATTTCATCGCATAGAAAGTCAACCCCAATTTTCATTAGTTCAAGGAGGAGACCCTTTAGGTAGAAATCCAGATATTTCTTTGGAACTTTTAGGAAGAGGTGATTTTGTTGATCCAATAACAAATGAGCCTCGATTTATTCCTTTAGAAATTAAGCCTCTAGGTCTAGGGCAAACAATTATTTATAATCAAACAGTTTCTCCTCCTGTAGAATTGCCAAACCTAGAAGGTGCGATTGCAATGGCTCGTACACAATTTTTAGATTCAGCATCTTCTCAATTTTATATTCCTTTAAATGATATACCATTATTAGATGGTAGTTATGCAGTATTTGGTAATGTCATAAGTGGGTTAGAAGTTATCAGAGCACTGGATTTAGGGGATACTATTACTGCTGCTAGAGTTACCCAAGGAATAATTCCTAGTCGAGTTTCACAAATTATTACTGATACAAACTTGCTAAATAGTTTTATTAATATTGTTAATCGTGCCAATATTCCATTGCCTATTGATTTTTTTGAAGTCTTAACAGAAGGAGATGATACTTTTGAAATTTCTACAGAATTATCTCAAAAGATATTTGGTGTATTGGGATTGGAAGGAAACGATGAAATTAGAGGTTCACTAATTAATGATGTTATTAATGGTAATCAGGGAGATGATAGTTTATATGGTAGTGATAGTTCTGATTATCTTCGAGGTGGAAAAGGATTAGATTTATTATCTGGTGATCTTGATAATGATATTCTCAATGGTAATTTAGGTAGTGATACTTTATTAGGTGGCAAAGGAGATGATTTTTTACGAGGTGGTAAAGATAATGACTTTTTAATTGCAGGAGAAGGAAATGATATTTTAATTGGTGATGCTGGTCAAGATAATTTGCTAGGGGAAGCTGGTGCAGATACTTTTGTTTTGACAGCAATTTACAATGAAGAAGATAATTCAGATACGATAGAAGATTTTAGTATTTTGGAAGGGGATAGAATTGGTGTTTCGCAGCAAATATCAACTCTTTCCTTTACTCAAGAAGG
>JAKQYG010000338.1 GCA_023356515.1 Trichodesmium sp. MAG_R04
TCCCCTAATATTTTATAAGTTTCAATTTGTTGAGGATTTAATTGTATTGCTTGACGATAACTGGTAATTGCCAATTCTATTTTTCCCATTGTTTGTAATACTTTTCCTTGAGTATTGTAGACAGGGGCAAAGTTAGGTGAATCCCCTAAGATGCTTTGACAAATTTCATAAGCTGCTTCTAATTTTCCCTGGGATAAATAAAACTCTGCTGTTTGGTTAAAATTGATAGCCGATGTTTCCTGATTCACTGTAAATTTTCCTAGAAAGATGATTTCAGTATTCTTTAAAGTTGGAAAAAGTTTATAATATAATATTATATAAATATTTTTCAGATTATTTACTATTAGATTAACTAGAGATTGTGAGCTATTTTTTGGAGATAATCTTTAGGACTTATAACCCATAAAATTAGCTGTATTAATTGTAGGTTAGTAAGTAAGAGAAAGTGATAAACTAGAATTATCAAAGCAGTTATTACTCCCAGTTAAACTTCATACCTAGATATTCTTCCAGTTTTTGATTATAGGGTTTAAAATAATCACTTAAAATAGAGTAAATTGATGGAGGAATATTAGGATAATAGCCAGAATTGAACTTTTGATAATCCTTGAGCTGATATTTTGGTAAATCAAGAAATGTAAAAACTTTTTTCATAGTAGTTTCTGGTTCTTGATAAAAGTCTTTGCTATCCAAAATCAGGAATTGTTCTCTCGGAAAAATAGTCATCCACTTTTCGATAAACTCAACATAAACTCCATAACTCACATAATAAGAAATATCATTCCAGTAAGCTTCTTGAAGGGAAGATTCTGGAATTTTTTGCAGTCTTTCTAACTGAGAATAAATTACTTCTGATAAAGATTTATTTTCCATCTTTAATCTGACTTCGTGATAATAGTGAGAAACTGCTCTATCTACTGGGTTTCGCAAAATTACAATCAGCTTAATTTTGGGAAAAAAACTAAATAGTCTTTCTGGAGTATGCCAACTATTAATATAGGTAGGAGTTGCTTCTCCAGTTAAAAATTTTGTTTCTTCTGGAATGGGAGGAAAATGAGATAAATACCAATCTATTCCTTTATCAAAATATCTAGACCAAAAATATATTTCTTTTTTAATGGCAGGTAAAACTTGAGGATGTTGAGTCAGATAATTATATAGAGAGGTAGTGCCACTTTTGCCAGTACCAATAATAATAAAGTTAGGACGTGCTACTTGTTCCTTATGCCAATATCTGTTCACAAAATCAGGATGAGATTTTAAACTTTGCTGGTAACAAGCTGTCCGATAAGAAGCAATAGCTTCATCTACTTTTCCTTGTTCAGTAAAAACTTCTCCTAAGTTTAAGTGGCAGAAAATAGAATCTGGTCTCTTTTGAATAATTCTCCGGTAAAAATTTACTACTTCTTGAAGCTTACCTGACTGTTTTAAGTAATTCCAGAAACGACTATAAGACCAATTTGTTTCTGGTTTTAACTTAATAGCTGTGAAGAAAGCCATACTTGCTTTTTCCCACTCTTCTTGTCGAGTTAGGACTATTCCTAAATCATAGTAAAATTTAGAAGATTTTGGGTTTTGTTGAATAGCTCTACGAGATTTTTCTACTTCTTGTTCTAATTCAACTTGTTTCTCTAAAGTTTTCTGGAGTTGATTTGTAATCTCTTGGTAATTTACCTCTAGTTGCAGAGCCATATTATAAATAATTAGTGCTCCTTTATATTGCTCTTTTTTTGTCAGAGCATTTCCTAAATATAGATATAAATCTGAATTTCGCGGTAGACTCAGCACTAATTTAGAGTTAATTATTTCTTTCTGATAGTTTTGCATTGCCTGAGAATAATAAGTAATTTTATTCTCTAAATTACCTTGAGATATTTGTCCTAACGCTTCTCCGAGTGTGTGATATATCCAAGGCATATTTTGCTCGATATTTAAGGCAGTTAAAAAGGTGAATATTGCTGAATTCCACCTTTTTAACTTCATTAATGTTTCTCCTAGATTATTATAAGACCAAGGTAAGTCTGGTTTTAGTTCTATAGCTTGTATATAACTATCAATTGCCGCCTCAAATTTTCCTTGCTTTTGCAGAATATCTGCTAATTTATGATGATTTTCTCTTTGCTTAGGTTGAAATTTGATTAAAGTGTTATAGCAGGCGGTAGCTTCAGTATAAATATCAAACTTTCTAGTTTTGTCTACTTCGGCTAACCTAACTAATGCTGTTGCTAATTGATTGCAAGATAAAGAGGAATTAGGATTAATTTTTGTAGCTTGACGGTAGGCTACTACTGCTTCTGAATATCTTTCAAGTTTTACTAAAGCATTACCTAAATTGTAGTAAGTCACATCTATATTAGGTTTTATTTCTATGGCTTGGCGATAGACTGTTATTGCTTCGGAGTATTTTGATAATTGTATTAAAGCATCCCCTAAATTTTTGTAAGGCAAATATAAATTAGGCTTTAATTCAATGGCGCGGCGATAGGCTTTGACAGCATCATCCCATTTTTCTAGTTTCAATAAAGCTGTTCCTAATTTGTGGTAAGACCAAGGAAAATTTGGGTTTAGTTCAATAAATTTTCTGTAGGCAATAATAGCTTCATCCCATTTTTTTAATTGCAGTAATGCTTCTCCTAATTTGTGGTAAGACCAAGGAAAATTTGGATTTAGTTCCGTTGCTTTTCTATATGTAGTGACTGCTTCATCCCATTTTTCTAATTGCAGCAATGCTTCTCCTAATTTATGGTAAATTTCTGCTTGGTTTTTGTTTAAATACAGTGCCTGACGATAACTTGTAATGGCTAGAGACCATTGTTTTTGTTGGGCATATAAATTACCTAAATTAGTATAAGCTTCTACTAAATTTGGATTTATCGAAATCCCTTGTTGATAATTCTCTTTTGCTAAGTCTAATTTACCCATTACTTGTAGAACTTTTCCCAGAGTATTATAAGCAGGAGCGAAGTCTGGTTGTATATCAATTATTTTGTTACAGATGATTTCTGCTTCATATAATTTTCCCTGGGCAAAGTAAGATTCAGCTTCTTGATGTAAATCTAATACAAATATTTGATTCTTCATGTTTATCTACTAATATTTATTTAACTTCTGCAAACTTCAGAATTTTTTGTAACTTTGTTAAATTTACAATAATATCTGGTTTCCAAGAAATTTTATTTGAGTTATCATCCTCAAAATTTTCCCCGATTAAGTAATAGTGTGACAACCTGCATAAATTGCTAATTTCCCAGTAAAAATTGGTAATATACTTGGGAGAAAAAATCTCGATTACTTTTGTTCCAGGACTACAAAACACGAGGTTTGTCAGTCCTCCTCCATGAGGTGCTACTATCACTTTTGTAGCTGCCATGTATAATACTTGTTCTGCTATGGACATTGATTCTAGGGTAAGACTGATAAAACCTAATTTTTCTAGTATATTAACTACTTCTTCTTCATTAATAACTCGTCGCCATGATGATAGGTTTCGACTTATGTATATTCGCTCTGGTTTACTAGATGATTTTCTTATAGTTTCTGAGTTGAGAAATAAACTTCGCAAAAACTCACAACCCCATTTGCTGACTCTGAGATTTCCTTTCCGATATTTGTAGGAACAAGGTACAACTAATTTGTGAGCTTTAATATGAGGAAAAAATCGACTTTCTATGAGTTGAGATTGTTGAATTCCCAGAGCAGCAATAGTTTCTATTTGAAACTGTTTATCACATTTAGTAAAGACAAATTTATCTATTACTAGGTTAGTTTGACGCAGCAAATCTATCCTTGCAACTACATCAAACATCCAGTGGAAATACATGTATCCTCCCCACTTTGCTGATAAAAATGCTACTGTACCATCTATACAATGAATGGGAGGTAATTCGGAAGAAGAAAGAATTATTTCAGCACAACCTGTAGAAACATCTCTTACCAATTTATTGTCTGAGGTAATAACTGCACTTGTTGCTAAATCAACACAACCTCTCCCTTCGGGAATTACTACTACAAAAGCTTTTGCTGAGTTAGCTTTTTTATCTGGAAAATGATGATTATTTTTTTGTTCTATTGTTTGAGATGGTAACAGATTAAATTGAGTCTCTGAATAGATTTTTATCCGATTAATATTTTTTTGTGAAGACTCAGACGTAATTTCCCAATCTTGTGTTAAATTGAAAAACTTTCTTAGCCAATTTTGCGGTAATTTTTGCTGAGTTTTCCAGAGGTGAGCTTCTTTGGGGCGATCTTGTTTTTTGAGAATATATTCTATTTTTTTATGAACATCATAATAGTCTGGTCTCATTTTTAAGGCTTGAATTAAACAGGGTATAGCTTCTGATAAATTCTCCTGTTGAATATAAGCATTTCCTAATGCTGCATAATACCAACAAGATTTGGGATTAATTTTTATAGCTGTTTTATAACTAGAAATTGCTTCATTTAATAATCCTTTTTCTTGGAAAACATCTGCTAATCTTCTATGGAATAAATGGTTATTTGCTTCTAATTCTATAGCACGACGGTAAACAGTAATTGCTTCATCCCACCTTTGCAGTTTTATCAGTGCTTCTCCGAAGTTGTAATAAGACCAAGATAAGCTTGGATTAATCTCGATGGCTTTTTGATAACTAGAAATTGCTGCTTCTAATAAACCTTTTTCTTGTAAAGAATCTGCCAATTTTCTATGAAATAAATGGTTATTTGCTTCTAATTGTATAGCACGACGGTAAACAATAATTGCTTCATCCCATTCTTGGAGTTTTACTAGCAGTTTCCCTAGGCCATCGAGCCATTTTATATTGTTTGGTTCAGTTTTTACTAAGTATCGATAATAATTTA
>JAKQYG010000339.1 GCA_023356515.1 Trichodesmium sp. MAG_R04
CAAGTCAAATAACCTTCATTTTAATTGAAGGATGTTGCAATTGGTCGGTTAGATATTTTGATAATAATCCGTGCTTAACTTTATAAATACTTTGACCTATTTTAGAAGCAAATCTTTTTAAGAAGTTCCACTTGATGTTCATTGCCACTATATTGTCGTCGTGCAAGCGCTTCTTTCAGAGGAGCTACGCTATCAATATTATATCCATACTTTTTATTAATTACTGTGTCATCAAAAATTAAATAAGCTTCTGTATCTGAAGCAAATTCTTCTTTTTCATGTGGGACGCAAACATTTCGCCATAAATCCTCTGAATTTAAAGATTCTGTTCTTAAATAGCGATTTATTGTATCATGGCTAATATTTTCGATCTGGATTTGCTAAGGAGCGTTATTGTAAAATTCGTGTGAGACTTAAGTAAATATTGACAGTAATCAACAAAATTAAAATTCATATTTTTTAACTAAAATAATCATGTCATAATTATCTAATAATCAAACATTTTTAGCAAATAAATTTAATATTTTGTAACCTTATTTTAATAGATGTTAAAAGTAATATTTATCCGAAAATAACTAATTATAGTATTGACAATTTCATTTTGACAGTACGCTATATATAGCGCACCTGCGTAGGTCCTTTTGATAATAAGCTTTAAAGTTATGATGACTAGACTGATGAAGATAAAAATTATCTATGTTAAATAATATTAAATCATTTACGGCAGTTTTCATATCGGTAGACGACAGTAGAGACGCTACATGCAACTTGCCTACAAGCTTTTGGCTATAGCGATGTAGTTCATCAATTTGAAAAGCGCTGTAATATTATTTAACCTTGTTTTCTTGTGACATATCACCGGTTACCAATAAATATTGTTTTTTGAAAAAAATTTATTTTTCGTAAATTAGTGAGACTTTTATATATTAATATTTCTAGAGTATTTCATTTCGTCGAACTCAGGTAATAATGATGATCATGCTTAAGCAAAAAGTGTCAATTTTTGAGAGAGTGAATATCCTAAAAACTCTTATATCACAATATTTTTTAGGTACTTGTCACTCTGCGAGGTGAAAAAATCCTGAATCATTTTGCTAGAAATGTATCATGTGTTAGCGATACTGCATAAGTATTGGTAGATTTTTATATCTCCAAAACTATGTAAGATTAAGTTAAATATTTTTTTTCAGAACAGGTAACAAATGGAAAACGACCTTACTCCTAATGGAAATAAGTTACTCGCTAGTAACAATGCTGAAGTTATTAATATCTCCCCTGGGGAATTAGCTGATTTTCCCGATGGGTTAGCAGCCCTTGGTGGCAATGATACGGTTACAGGGTCTTCAGACTCGGAAGTAATTGTGGGAAACCGGGGCAAAGATAACCTCAATGGTGCAGGCAGCAAGAATACTTTGATGGGTAGCAAAGGCAATGATACACTAGAAGGTAGCGATGGTAATGACTTAGTTCGTGGCGATCGCGAAGATGATGTTGTTAGAGGAGGAAACGGTACTGACAGTTTATTTGGAGGCAAGAATAATGACCGCCTATTTGGAGATCAGGGTAATGATGTTTTGTTTGGCGATAAAGGTAATGACACTCTCACTGGGGGTTTGGGGAAAGATACTCTCACTGGAGGTGAGGGCAATGACATCTTTATCTTAGAAGGGGATGCGGGTATTGATGAAATAGTTGATTTTGAAAGTGGTATTGATTTAATTCAGCTACCCGAAGGTATAAGTTTTGATGACATTAGTTTACAAAATAGTAGTAATAGTCAGCAAAACACTCTGGTTATTGATAGTCTGACTGGGGAAGCGATCGCTCAAATAAATAAGGTATCTGCAGATAGTTTGAGCAGTGCCAATTTCTTGTTTAAGGGCCGTTACAATAGCCAAACGGATAATCAAGATCTTATTGATAGAGTTGTTGAGCTTACCAACCAAGAGCGTATTCAGTTAAGTTTATCTTCCTTGAGAACAGATCCATTATTAACTCAGGCAGCACAAACTTACGCGGAGAATATGGCAGGGCAAGACTTTTTAGATCATACGGGATTAGATGGTTCCTCGCCAGGCGATCGTATTAAAGCTACAGGATATGACTTTTCAGCATGGGCAGAAAATATTGCGGGAGGGTATCAGACGCCAGAAGGAGTAGTAGAAGGGTGGATGAATAGCAAAGGACACCGTGCCAATATTCTTAACCCCAATTTGGAAGAAATAGGTGTTGGTTACTATTTCTTGGCAGAGGATACTGGTAGCACTAACTTCAATCATTATTGGAACCAGCTTTTTGGGACGCCTTTGTAGAAAATTCTATTTAAGGCCTAAAATTAGAGTCTATATCATTAGGACTTACACAAATTCGCCAGAATAATTAATAAAATAAAGGGGTGCATCTTAATTCAGGGATAAATAATTGTACTTAAGAAATGAAGATAAGTAATTGTACTCAAGAAAGAAAATAGAAAAAAGGCATAATAAAATGGTATTAGGACCTTTACTCCCAATTTTACATCCAATATTAAAGTCAACTTTTCCTAATTGTTTATGGCAAGGAAACACACAAAACTCAGAAATCACTCTTACCTTTGATGATGGGCCTCACCCAGAATATACACCTCAATTATTGGAAGTTCTAGATAAATATCGAATTAAAGCAAACTTTTTTTTATTAGGTATATGTGTAGATCGTTATCCAGAAGTAACTAAAGCAATATATGAAAAAGGTCATTGGATTTGTTTGCATGGCTATGAACATATATCATTTCCTAAACTTAATCCTATTCAACTTAAATCTAGTTTAGAAAAAACCCAGCTTTCTATTTATAATGCTTGTGGATTAACAACAAAATCAGTTTGTGATGTGCGTCCTCCTTATGGTATAATTTTACCTGAAACTATCAAATTATTAGAGAAATGGGAATATAAAACTATAATGTGGAGTGTAGTACCTGTAGATTGGGTAAGACCAGGAATTTCGGTAGTTATTAATCGAGTAGTTCAACAAACTTCTAATGGTTCGATTATTGTTTTGCATGATGGATGTGATGGTGGTCAGGATGTGGCAAAAATTGTTGCAGAAATAATTCCTATTTTACTAGAAAAAAACTATCAGTTTATTACTATAGATAAAATGTTATCAAGAAAAGTAAAAGGTTAAAAAGGTGCTCAAATAAGTAAAAATTAATATATTAAGTATATAAATTTCTACAATTTAAGGGTAAATTTACGATATTTGTTAATTAATAAATTAAAGTTACTAGATTTAGATGTCAACGGAAGATATGAAGTATTAATAGATTTATTTATAATAAATAATAGTAATGTTCTATTTGCAGGTTGTATTTATTTCAGTATTTCTATCCTAGTACTTCAATAGTAAGTACTGTTAACTAATAACTAAAAAAGCTGATAACTGAGTATGATCACTCAAATCTTGCCCATAATAAAAGACTCTGAACGTTTAGAAGATCGACTTAAAGAGATTCCCCAAAGTCCGGGAGTTTATCTAATGCGTGATAGTAGCGATCGCATCCTTTATATTGGTAAGTCTAAAAAGCTTAGAAACCGAGTTCGTTCCTATTTTCGAGATGGAAAAAATCACACGCATCGTATCAGTTTAATGATACAACAAATCGTTGAAATTGAATTTATTGTCACAGATACAGAGGCTGAAGCTTTAGCATTAGAAGCTAATCTTGTTAAGCAACATCAACCATATTTTAATGTCTTACTTAAGGATGATAAAAAGTATCCTTATCTCTGTATAACTTGGTCGGAAGATTATCCTAGAATTTTTATTACTAGAAAGCGCAGATTAGGTAAAGCTAAAGACCGGTATTATGGTCCTTATGTGGATACTAGATTACTCCGAAATACTCTACATTTAGTTAAACGAATTTTTCCTCTACGTCAAAGACCAAAACCTTTGTTTAAGGACCGCTCTTGTTTGAATTATGATATTGGTCGTTGTCCTGGAGTTTGTCAGGAGTTAATTACTCCTGAGGAATATCATAAAATTGTGCAAAGAGTGGCAATGATTTTTCAAGGTCGAACTGGAGAGTTAATTGATATTTTAAATACTCAAATGGAAAAAGAAGCGGAAGCGCTGAATTTTGAAAAAGCAGTAGTTATTCGTGACCAAATTAGAGGTTTAAATTCTTTAAATGCTGATCAAAAAGTTTCTTTACCAGATGATAGAGTTTCTAGAGATGCAATTGCTCTGGCGGGAAATAATCAAATTGCTTGTGTTCAGATATTCCAAATTCGTGCAGGAAAGTTAGTAGGTAGGTTGGGATTTATTGCTGAAATTCCTGATTTGGGAACTGCAGAAAATCAGGAGTTGGGAGCTATTTTGCAGCGGGTTTTAGAATCTCATTATCAACTAGTAGAATCTGTAGAAATTCCTACGGAAATTATTGTGCAAAATGAGTTGCCGGAGGGTAATTTTTTGCAAAATTGGTTGACGGAAAAGAAGGGTAAAAAAGTAGAAATTTTTGTGCCTCAACGCCAGGGGAAAGCTGAATTAATTGAGATGGTAAAAAAGAATGCTGAGTATGAGTTATTGCGGTTGGCAAAAATGAGCGATCGCAATAATGAGGCGATGACAGATTTAGCGGAAATCTTAGATTTACCAGAGTTACCCCACCGGATGGAGGGTTATGATATTTCTCACATTCAAGGTTCGGATGCGGTAGCATCCGAACCTTGAATGTGAGAAATATCATAACCCTCCATCCGGTGGGGTAACTCTGGTAAATCTAAGATTTAGCGGAAATCTTAGATTTACCAGAGTTACCCCACCGGATGGAGGGTTATGATATTTCTCACA
>JAKQYG010000034.1 GCA_023356515.1 Trichodesmium sp. MAG_R04
GTTGCCCATAGCTAAATTTGAACCACCTTTTAGAGAATTTTTTGCTACTCCCCAAGATATTGATTTTGCTGATTTATGTAATACTTATGGTTTAGAACACCAAAAAATATCTTCCTGGAAGGAATTACAACAACTCTTAAATCCTTTACCCAGTAGTGGAATAAGAGTTTTAGAATTACAAACAAATCGTCAACTTGATGCTAGATGGCGCTTAGATAATTTAGATAGGTTTGCAGCAGATTTTTTCCTAAGTTGAAAATTTAAAAAAAGGTTTAAAAATTGCCAAATACTGCAAAAAATTATAATTTATATCAAATTATTCTTGGTAAGAATCCTACACTATAATCCAGGACTTACGTAACGGCACTCATTATAATAGCAATATTTTAAAAATGAATTTGTACTTATATAGTGATACTGCGTAGGTCCTGTAATCATGATTTTTGTTCAGTCTACAACAATCAATAAAGGTTCTAATTGACCTTTGCTATCCAAACTATAAATATCATCACAGCCACCAATATGTTGATTATTAATAAAAATTTGTGGCACAGTACGACTTCCATTGGCACGTTCAGTCATACTTTCTCTAGCACTTTCATCGCCATCTATTTTGTATTCTTTGTAGTTCACACCTTTCCACCAAAGTAAAAGTTTTGCTCTAATACAATACGGGCAAGTTTGCCAGGTATAAATTTCGACTTTTGCTTTCATGCGTTCTGGATAACGACCAAGAATAGAGTTAAGAAAATCAAGCATTTTTAGTAATTAATTATTAATAGTAGAAAAAATGGACAAAAGTTAGCCTAGATATTAAGTATATGATTAATTTAACTGAATCGGCTATATTGTTCTTGGGCCATAAGCTTCATTGTTATTGAGCTGTAAAAATAGATGGTAGTCCTAAAAATTTAAGGATATAGATTTATACATTTCTTGAATTTTTATCAGGTAGAGATGCAAAATCATTACTTGTTTACCACTGCCAAATTATTTAATTCCCTCAAAACCTAGTATCTATATCTTGTAGGTTTTGCTCTTATCTTGATTTGTTTTTGCATTTTATTTATCATATATAGCTCCCTAGAAATCTTAGAAGAATAATGGGCAGTCAATACTAAATTTACTATGAAAATAGCTAAGACAAAAAAGAGAAATAAAAAACCTGGTAAAGTAAATTTATGGAACAAATTAATAATTAAAGACCCAATAGAAACAATACCAGCCCCAGAGGCAGAAGAACTAAGAATTAGCCAGCGTAAATTAGACATAAGTTAATAAATGTTTTTGATTAATTAAGATGGTTAATAATAATTCTTTAATCATATAGAACTAGTAATTAGTAATTATATCTGAGAGCCTATTTACAGTATCAGATATCCGAGTCTTATGAATCATTCTTGATTGGTATTGTAAAACTTTTTAGTTAATATAGACAAATATACCCTAAATAAAAATTATAAATTATAAATTATAACTTTTGGGCCCTAAGAAAAATACTGGTCATTGTATAGCAAACATTAATCAACCTTGATATTAGGCAGAAACAAGGTTGATTAACAAAATTTTGTGATAGTAAAAAACAATAATTAGGGGCAATAAACTCGGTTTATTTTATGGGCGCATAAATTTTGAAATTACAGCAAATATGGAGAGTCTTTATGGGAATTATTGACCACTTTTGGCGAGTAATTCGTACTAGTGTGAAAAGCTTGGTTTCTGATACTGAGGATCCAGAGAAGCTCCTGGAGCTGACACTAACAGATATGCAGAATAACCTGGTCAAACTGCGTCAGGCAGTGGCACAAGCGATCGCTACTCAAAAACGCACAGAAAGACAATGTGACCAAACTCAATCTAATGCTAATGAATGGTATAGACGAACACAGTTGGCCTTACAAAAAGGCCAAGAAAATTTAGCAAGGGAGGCTTTAATGAGACGCAATTCATATCAAGAAACAGCTACTATAATGAAGGTTCAAATAGAACAGCAAAAACAGGTAGTGGAAAAGCTCAAGCAAAATATGAGGCAGTTGGGGCAAAAAATTGATGAAGCAAAATTAAAAAAGAATATGTATATTGCTAGAGCACGTTCTGCTAAGGCTTCGGAAAAGCTGAATAAAATGTTAGGTTTAGTAAATACTGGTAATACTCGAAATGCTTTTGAGCAAATGGAAGAGAAAATAATGCAACTTGAGGCTCAGTCTGAGGCTATGAATGACTTAGAAATTGATAGTTTGGAGAAAAAATTTACTTCTTTAGAAGCAAGCAATGATGTTGAGACCGAGTTAAAGGCAATGAAAGCTCAAATTTTGCGAGAAAAATTGTAGCAGTCAATAGGAGCAAACGATTCAGCAGCAAGCTACGGATTGTATATTAATTTTATAATACAAATTGAAGCGCTTTTGTAAGAGGTTTCCGCAATACCACTACAGCAAGAAGAATGGCGAACATTCAGAACATTTTTAGAAAGTAAAGTAAACAAAAAGACGGTCAGGATTTGAGAATAATTAGGGTTTGCTCAAAAAGTCTTTTAAGGAGTAGATAGGGAAATATAAGAGAAATTTTTGATGGACTTTTTGTATAAATAAGCACACTTATCTTGAGATTTTATAATGAATAAAATGTAGTTACTCATCCCGTTGTTAAAAACATATCCCTGTGAGTTGCTTCTAGGCCGGAGAGGATGTCAAAGAAACTCACTTAAGTTTGTAGGGCTTCTGACTGTTTCAGTTAAATTGGATATTATAGCTATAAGGGAAATATCCCTAATCAACTGGGCCTAGGATAGCTATATTTGTCATTGGAAGCTGGGAACAAACTCAAACAAATGGTTAATTAAAAGGAAAAATAAAATTATGGGATTATTTGATCGGATTAGTCGTATCGTTAGAGCTAATGTTAATGAGATGGTAAATAAGGCTGAGGACCCTGAAAAGGTTCTAGAACAGTCTATTATTGATATGCAAGAGGATTTGGTCCAGTTGCGTCAAGCAGTTGCTAGTGCTATCGCTACTCAGAAACGTAGCCAACAACAATATCATCAAGCTGAATCTCAAGCTAATCAATGGTACTCCCGAGCACAGTTAGCTCTACAAAAAGGAGATGAAAAATTAGCCAAGGAAGCTCTACAGCGTAAGAATACTTATTCTGAAACAGCAAATACTATCAAAGTATCTCTGGACAATCAAATAGTTCAGGTGGACACCCTAAAAAGGAATCTGACGGCTTTAGAAGGTAAGATTTCTGAGGCTAAGGCTAAGAAGGATATTTTGAACGCAAGATTGAAAGCTGCTAAAACTCAAGAGCAACTGAATAATACAATAGGTTCTATCAATACTAGCGGAGCAATGGCAGCTTTTGAACGGATGGAAGAAAAAGTGTTGCAAATGGAGGCTCGTTCTCAAGCTACATCAGAGTTAGCTGGCGGCGGCTTGGAAGAGGATTTCCGCAAGTTAGAATCTAGTAGTGATGTTGATGATGAGTTGGCAGCGATGAAAGCAAAACTAGGAGGGGGTTCAGTAAATCAAAGTCAATTACCAGCTTCTAATCAAGGTTCAACAGAAAAATCAGGTGTTGATGCTGAACTTGAAGATTTGCGTAAACAACTTGACAAAATGTGAACTTTGTTATAAAAAATATTTTGATATTTACCGAAAGATTGGGTTTAAAGCCTCGCCCTTCTAGGGCGACTTTTTAGTTGATTTTTTTTCACTGGTCTAGTCCTTGTTAGTTTTTAGTTCACAGGAAATATATTAGTCGCGGGTGGGCATACCGAGACAAAAAATGGACGGTTCGGCAAGTGTAAGACTACTGCCAAACTAGCGGCAGCCCGTGAAACGTCGACCCGCATCGGAGCTACGGCTCGGTTGTTACCCGGTGCCTTTAGGCCGGGTAGGATGTCAAAGCAAGACTTTTACCGAAAAATTTGATTTAAAGCCTCGCCCTTCTAGGGCGACTTTTTAGTTGATTTTTTTCACAGGTTATGTTATAGTGCTTTTCAGTTCGCAAGAAATATATTAGTCGCGGTTGGGCAATCCGATACAATAAACGGACATTGAGGCCAGCAGTCAGACTACTGCCCAAGTAGCAGCAGCCTGTGAAATCTCAACCCGCCGAGGGGCTACGGCTCGGTAGTAAACCCTACGCCTTTAGGCCGGAGAAGATGTCAACTTGAATCCTACATTCCGCAGGAAAAAATGCAGTATTTAAAGATACAGGTCAAAAGTCAAAAGCAAGAAGAAAATTATAGTGGTCAATAGGAGTCAAGAATCCAGCAAGTATTTATGCTGAATATTTTGCTGATAATTTGACTCCTGATCAAGGTAAATGAGGAGAACTTTCATAGCATAAATACTTAAGCAAGCCACAACTTTTATCCCACATTCCCCACTTCTTAACATTAAATTGATAATTTTTATTAATCTATCGCCCCTAAAGCTCTCTCTGAAAGCTTTATAGCTATGGGCATCGATTTTCACTGTTATAAAAAATTGTAACTAATTTTCTCATAAAAAATTAGTTATAGCAACGTGCGCTGGTATATTTACATGGTACAAGTCGCTACTAATGTAATATATTTGAAAGTATTGATAGATAGTAGCGTAAAATTGTACTACACTTAAATGCGATAGTAATATGTAAAGATGTGAGTGCTCATTGCTATATTAATAAACTTTATTGATATAAAGACTTTTTGAGCAGACCTTATTCAGCTTTTTCCAGCAGAAACCCCATGTCTGTTTCCCTGTGCAGCATGAAAAGTTTAGCAAACCCTAATTAATAATTCTCAGATTTCAACTTGTAATATTTTGCATCCAGTCCTTCTTTACGTAATTTTTGGAGAAACATTTTTGCCCTTTCCGGTTCCAAGAACGCTCCCATCTGTATCTTGATACCATTAGTCGTTTTACGAGTATAAGCATCCGAAATTATTTGCCGTGCTTTATCCAAAGATTCTTCATTCCCATAATCCAGAACCACATAGTACCAACCATCATCTGACTTTATGGGTTGGGTTATTTTTGAACTAATAGAAGCTTGTGGGGAAGGTTTAGCTATTGGAGATGGAGTTGGAGAGTATTTAATAGATGGAGGCAATAAAGTAGTCCTGAGATTATCTATTTCTGCACTTGAGTTATTAGTAGGTTCCGAAGCAGTATTAGTACCTCCCGATATTTGTGGTGGTAATATAGGTTTGACTTTGACAGTGGAGGATGGGAACTGGCGAGGCTTAGGATCGATGTTACTTAAAGTATTCAAATCTAAATCTACAAACTCTTGAGATGCTAAGTTAGGAGATTTTGGTAAAGCTTGCTCCTCCCTACTGAGAATGTCATCAGTATTCTTTTGAGCAGAAGTACCTTTCAAGAAATGCTCTAAACCCAGATTAATTAAACCCGATGGATTCATGACAACATAACCCAGGGTTGTACAAGATATGAAGAACAAAAACATTGAAGCTATTCCTAGAGGAGTAAATAAACTTGCTAAGTAATTAGGTTTATTTTGACGACTTGATTGTAATTTATTTAAACTCTCTGTCAGTTTCTGTGAAGATTCAAGAGGATGGCTTGGTGCTGTAGAGCTATTATTATCTAATTGAGATATCTGTTTCTCACTATTCTGATTTTCTACATTATCTTTTTTGGCAATACTAAGTTCTACTGGTGTAGGAGGCTCAATCATCATTGATTCACTTTCAGCTAAAGGCAGCGAAGATGTTGTTTGTTCATCTACTGACAATACAGGCATTAATTCGGGAATTTTATAAATTTTTTTATTGCTATTTTTACGAGCAATTGAGGAATTGCCTGCTTGTCTAAGGTACTTGCGATATCTTGTTAATTCTACTTCTAACTCTACATCCAAACTTTCAATTACATCTTGTAGAGTTGGATTCAATTCTTGGGTATAATTATTAGTAGACTTAACTATAGAACTTTGATTCATTTAAGAACTCCTGCTAGTTATACTAAGTAGTTTAACTGTTAGTCAAAATTTCAGGTATGGATTTTCAATCTCTCAATCAAATTTTAGTCTCTCTCAAAATTATGGAGCAATTGCCCCAACAAAAACAGTTTCAAAAGGTAATGGAATGTTGGGAGAAACTTTTAGGTGTTATGGCTATTAAAACTCAACCTCTATATATTAAACAGGAAATTTTGTATGTAGCAACCTCAAGTGCTACTTTGTCTCAAGAACTTAGTTTTCGAGTTCCCCAACTTCTGCAGAAACTTAATGACGTTTTGCCCAAACCTCTTGATAATATAAGGTTTTCTGCTGCCCAATGGCATACCTATCATTTTAATAAATCAGGGCAAACTGAAAAAAACAATTGGTTAGAACACCCTAGCATAATTTCTAAGTCTGAAAAACCAACTCTCTTAAAATCCACTCACAAAAATCGAAGTCCTCAGACCACATTTGAAAATTGGGCGAAAGCAGTTAAAACTCGTTCGGAGGTTTTACCTATATGTCCTCAATGCCATTGTCCTACGCCTCCTGGAGAAATTAAACGTTGGTCAGTTTGTGGGATTTGTTTTGCTAAACACTGCTAAACTAACTCACAATTTGAGCAATCTTGACTTGTGTTGTTTAGATTCAGATACATCAAGCCCGGCAATTCCAGGTAAAAGTTGGGAAAACCTTTCATAGCAATGTGACGGCAGAAGCATCAACATTGGCGTTATCTCCCAATACTTTGAGGAATATCCCCAAAGCGCCATTCCAATCTTTCGGCATTAAGTGACCGCAGTGCGGACATTTAGAATGCTTTGAGCATCCTAAGTGTTGATTAACATGACCGCACTTTGTACCGGTTTTGGAAGTATATTCCTCAGTTACATCTATTATGGTTGCCCCTCGTTTTAAACCATGGAACTTAAGAGTTTGTTTGAAATGATGGTGTGCCCAATGTCGCATTTGGCGAACTGTTTTTGAGTTTAATTTACGTTTCTTTTTTCCTGTTAGTTTGTCAATATGCTGCCCCAACCGAAATATTCTAGTAATATCCCGATTGCCTATATCAATAAACTTTTCTCCATCAAATCCCCCTAGAAAACTGCGAACACCTATAGCAATCCTGTTTTATTTGTGTCCAAAATCTTACCGCTTTTTGGCATAAAGGTTTGGAACAATACTCGATGGGCAAGAGTTTCAGAGTTTATTTCTGGTTTTTGAATTGTCACAACCTATTTGGAATTCCTATATCACGGTCAAGATGCCCGGACTGGGAAGATTTAATTTTTAAGATCTGTACTTCCCATAGTTGGAATTTGCTGTATCTCTTTTATTTCTCTGAAAATAAAGTAGTCAAGCAAAATTAATTGTATACTTCCTGCTGGTTTTAAGTAAGTAGGAAAAATTATTTTTTATCTACATTATACAAGTATATTGTTACCCTATTCTCTACATCTTTAAAAAATATTCAATTAACCTTGCAGAGATACTTAAATAAAAAAATGGCGCGATAGCAGAAATGAACTTAGGGTTATCTCCCATACTCCTTTAAAATACTTATTATGAAACTTTAATTACTACTTTAAAAAGGTAACCTATAATAACGAAATAATTAGTAAGCACCTACACAAAATTATTTGATTTGTATAATAAATGTTTATACAGTAAGGATTTCAGGTTCTAAAATGGGTAATTTATTTTATTTATCTGCTTATAAATTAATCTGTCAGGGGAAATTTTTGATAGCTTTCCATGTTGTATTTTTGGGTTTATAGGCAGAAATATTACCCAGTAATTAATTTTTGGAAATATTTTATTTTACTTTTATTATGACTTATATTTTACCTTGATTCCTATCAAGTTTTCCCATTATGTATTAATTAATACATTGTTACAAATGTTATTTTACAAAAATGTATATCTTTATAAAGAAATTATAAAAATAATATAAATTTCATCGAATTGATAGAAATATTCATAACCATAATGTAACAATGGATTTAACAGACTCAAAGTATGAGTTCCTTAAACTAAAAATAATTAGAATCAATTTAATTAAATCATAGGAAAAGTTTTTATGAAATCTATTGTCGCTTGTCGTCATTGTCGATACTATTCACCGGAGGGAAGACGTGGTGGTGTTTGCCAAAAGTTAATGACAGTAGTTGAAAGTAACTGGAAATCCTGTTCATTGGCTCTGTCTCCTTTTGCACCCTCCTGGGAAAATCTGGATAGTGCGGTTATGTGGCATCAAAAAACCGATAAAGCATCAGAAGAAGTTTTAACCCCCCAACCTACTGCTAATAATATTCATTAAATAACTAATACAGTTAGAGCTGTTTCTTTTGAACAATCAATTTAAGTACAGGTGTGAATAAATTTAGTTTAAAAGCTGAGGAGAAATCTCAGATAAATGGCCCGAAGGTCATCAAAAAAACAGAAAAGAGAGCCGCTATAAAAGGGCGGCTTTTTTATGTTTAATTGTGGGATTTATATTGATGAACTACATCTTTATAATTAAAACCTTGTAGGAAAGTTATATACAAAGTCTCTACTATGGTTTACCGAAATGAAAACTGCTATAAATTATGATAAATAATACTATTCTTGGACTACTTAAGAATCCCCCCTTTTCCGGACAGAAAATATCAAGGTAGCCAAGGATATTTACGAAAATTTGGACGCCGTTTTTCTAAAAACGCATTTTTACCTTCAGCCCCTTCCTCTGTCATATAGTAAAGAAGAGTAGCATTACCCGCCAATTCTTGTAGGCCAGCTTGTCCATCACAATCAGCATTAAAGGCTGCTTTGAGACAACGAATGGCGATCGGGCTTTTTGCCAAAATTTCAAGTGCCCACTTAATACCTTCTGTTTCTAGCTCCTCTACTGGTACAACACAATTAACCAAGCCCATGTCCCAAGCTTGTTCAGCTGTGTATTGCCGACAGAGAAACCAAATTTCTCGTGCTTTTTTCTGGCCAACAATTCTTGCTAAATAACTCGCCCCAAAGCCTCCATCAAAACTACCTACCCTAGGGCCAGTTTGGCCAAAAATTGCATTATCCGCGGCAATAGTTAGGTCACAAATAACATGCAAAACATGGCCTCCACCAATAGCATATCCAGCGACTAAAGCGATGACAACTTTAGGCATGGAACGAATTAACCGTTGTAAGTCCAAAACATTTAACCGTGGCACTCCGGCCTCATCGACATAACCTGCTTTACCCCTTACACTTTGGTCGCCGCCAGCACAGAAAGCATATTTACCATCTTTATAAGGCCCAGCACCTGTAAACAAAACTACTCCAATATTCGGGTCTTCACGAGCGTCAACAAAAGCATCGTAAAGTTCAAATACAGTTTTAGGGCGAAAAGCATTACGTTTGTGGGGACGATTGATAGTTATTTTTGCAATTCCGTCCGTTTTGTGGTATAGAATATCGCTATAGTCTTTGACAACTTGCCATTCTATTTGTAAAGGCTGATTACTCATAATCTCTGATCTTTAAATACTGTTGCTGAACTAATATACAGAATGATTGACCATCCAAGTTATCTAGTCCATAAAAAATGGATGAATCGGGTATTAGAACTGGCCAAAATTGCTGGTGATGCTGGAGAGGTCCCAGTAGGTGCCGTGATAATTAACTCAGATGGTGAGTTAATTGCAGAAGCTCAAAACCGACGGGAGCGAGATTTTGACCCTACTGGTCATGCAGAAATATTGGCTTTGCGACAAGCGGGAATAATTTTGCAGAATTGGCACTTAAATCAATGTACTCTTTACGTTAATCTCGAACCTTGTCCAATGTGTAGTGGGGCAATATTGCAGGCAAGAATAGGTTTATTGGTCTATGGAGCGGATGATCCGAAAACTGGCACAATTCGCACTGTGGCTAATTTTCCAGATAGTGTTTTTTCTAATCATCGTTTGTCTGTATTGGGGGGAATAATGGAAGGTGCTTGTCGTCAACAATTGCAGTCTTGGTTTGCTAAGGTTAGATAATAAGCACCTAAACACAGCTAAAAAGTTAGTATTTTAGGCACTCCCACGGGAAAAAAATCAAGGGAAAAATATATCTGACTCCTCCATTTCCCCTTCACGGTCTGGGTTAGGGGTGGGTACATTCCCTGTTCTTATGTAGGGAGGTTGCATGGAAGATCCCTATCTGCTCCTCTCCTGGGAGTAGTAGGGGGTCCCCTGCTTCTTAAAAAGATTTTTTCAGCAGATCCTACAGAGATAGCGATCGCATGCAATGATCTTTCATCAAGTCTTTCTCTTATTCCCATATCTGATCTCTAAATAATCGGGATTAATTCAGGAATTGATATAATCTTTCATGGAGGTAAGGTATTTTGGTTCCTAATACTCCGAAAAAAAATTTTAGAAATCAAGATATATGTTACCTCAGGTATTTTGTCTATGAAGTCAGTATCAAAAGATTTAATTCCTAATTTCCAGCCTAGTCAAATTGTTTGTTTGGAATATGGATATACTTGTTTATATGCGGCAGTAATTCAGATCTTGGCAACACGAAAAATGTGTTGGGTTCGCCCTTTATTGTTGAAAGTATTTGCTTCAGAAAGTAAGTATGAAAATTATCAAAATAATTCCGAAAAATTTACTATTTGGGATTTGCGAGAGGGTGCAGATTTAGTATGGCCAATTTATCTATTTAGAGAAGCTATTGATACAGAATTTATTCCTCTTTTAACTGAATTAGAGTTTTTAGATAGTCAAGAGAAAGACCAGCAGGTTTCACATCAAAAATTACAACATTTTATTAGAAAGGTTTGGCAAGCTTATCCTGATGTTTTTCCTGTAGTTGAAAGTTAATATATGAAAGGAAATTAAAATTTATTGATATGATTTCTTTCTTTTTGGTGTTGCTCTCTTTATTCGGTTAAATTAACAAGGTCTTCACGTTCTATATAGTCCAATGCACTTTTTAAATTATTAAGCTGGTTGCGTTGTCGTAGCCATTCCAAAATTTCCTGGCATTCATATCCTTGTTGAAAGCGATCGCGATCGTACTTTGGAATTTCAAAATAGTCTGCTAAATCTAACCAGCTTTTGCCCAGACGACGACAAAACTGAATTTTAGCTTTTCCTGAAAAACTTGTTGTTTGGATACTTTTCTTTGTCGGTTCCCCTCCAGAGAAGGTAAATATTTTGTGACAAACTTTTTTAACCGAAAGATAAACCAAGTCATTTTTTCTAGGTTTAGCAATAGAACTGTGGTTTGCTGGAATAGCAACAGGTTTGACATCCTTAATTCCTGGGTTAGCGCTATCCTCATCCACAACCAAAACCTGACTCATAGGCTGAGTTTCATAGAATACCTGAGTTTTAATTCGCAATTTCTCAACATTTTGTCGATACCATTCATTCAGTTGCCGTAACTGAGGCGAATGCGCTCTTAATTCTTCAACATTCACCGTAGCTTTTGTCAAAACATTAATATTATCAATTAAACTAGCCAAATGAGAACCTTGATGGGGAGTAGACAAAAATACAATCCCTTGAGTCTGTTCGATAATAGCTTTTTGATCATCAAAATTTTGAGCAGTACGAATTAAATCTTTAACCACTAAACCACCCATACTATGAGTCACAAATATCAGGGGGCGTTGGGGTCGGATGGTGGCGGCAGCTATATCGCCTATATCATGAACCTCCAGATATTCCAGTAAATTACTTGCCAAGTCAAAACGTGGCATTCCCTGACCAACATACCCAAAGCGAGGAGCATCATATCCAAAACTCCAGACATTAACATCTATTCCACTTGCCTGTAATTCTTCCCCTAACCAAAACGGCCAAAAGTCAACATTTTGAGGATCTTTTTTACTTTCAGGATGCCATGTACCCCAGGGATGACCAGCCAAACCATGGACAAAAACAATATCACCTCTAGGATGAGAATTTTTACAGTTAAATACCGGTGATAAACCGAGCATATTTTGTTCTGTCATCTTATTTTCAGTTTAAAAATAGATTTTACAGGACTTATGCAAACGCATTAATGGAATTGCAACAAAATATCACTAGAACATAGGCTAAAATACAGACGGATAAAAACTTTTATCTTGAAAAAGTATAAATCCTGAATCAGCACAGATTCTTACAATTTTTAGGGCATCGACGTAATTTCCTTGTCTAATTGTCTGACTTCCGACGATGCATACGCTTATAAGCAAATTTACCGTCGGTCACAAATCCAGCATCCACAGCATGACGAGCCGCTCCCCACAACACACTGCCTTCATATTTATACTCATAAACGGAAATATCTTCGTTGTATTGTCTAAAATTATTCTCTTTGTCTAGAAAAGCATCTTTAAAAATATCATATTTCTCTATAGGAATGGGTAGTCCACCTATATAAATTCCCCCTTTCGCTTCATAATTCAGTGCTAAATCCCCAGCTCTTGCTCCCATAATACTAATAAACATATCTAAAGCTGCATTCGCTACAGGATCTGAATGGTTAATTGCCCAATCAATAATAGGGAAGCGATTTGTGTTGTTTCGTGTTAAAAGTTCTCTTAATTCTCCTGATTCTTCTCCATAGAGATTTTTACTTTTTATAAACTCATAAATTCTAACTAAGCCTGGTTCTGATAGCACATATTCATAACTAATAACTTGTTGTCCTTCTTTTAATCTTTCTTCTAATAAATAATGCCAAAGTTCTGCCTCTGATTTGTTTCTTGGGGCAAATAGTGCGTGACCTCCTTCGCTACTGTTATGTGACAAAACTTTTTTCGTATTATCCCAATACCAATGTGCTTGGCCTAAGCCACCAGCTACTAGCATAATAGCTCGATCATCTTTAGGATCTGGTTCTTTCTTTCCTTGATAAATAACTTTCCATTCAGGTTCGTATTCTGGGAGAAAAATATCTTTGCCAATGGCTACCATATCATTAAGAAATGATACTCGTAGATCAGGATAGGGTAATTTATTTTTAAAGTCTAATTCATCAAAGGTAATCTTTAAATCTAAAGTATCACGAGAGATTGTTGCTTTTCGATTGTCTTTACTCCCCTCAATAGGACCGGCAATACCGAAACAAGCTCCCAAAATATATTTTTCAATTCCTTCTCCATATTTATCTTCTTGACCATAATATACTTGTTCCAAAAAATCTTCAATCATCCCTTGTGTATTTAATCTTTTTTCTCCATTTTCTCCTTCTATTTCATATCTTTTAGTAGGAAACATCTCACTTTCAGCTATCAAGTCTTTGATAATAGTTTTCTTGCCATTGTATAGCAATGAGCACTCACATCCTTACATATTACTATTGTATTAAATGTAACACAAATTTATGCTTCTATTAGCGATACTTTCACATATATTACATTAGTAGCAATTTGTACCATGTAAATATACCAGCGCACGTTGCTATATTCGTGAGAAAAAAGGGCAAGTTTGCTTTCTCCTCCTATTTCTCCTGCTAAAATTGTCATAAAATAACCTCGATGTTAAATGGTACTAATTACAATCTATAAAGATTTTTAAGACAAAATTGATGGTTGCTTAGTATTGCTTTGAATAAAACAAAATTTTTTACATTACAGTAAAATCTTGATCTTGTTGGAATGCTTTTTTAATCTGGGGAATAGTTTGTTCGCACATGTTAATTAACTTACCACGAGATACTCCACTTTTCGCAATGTAAAAAATACCGTAGAACGTACCCTCAATATCTAAAAATGCTCCTATAACTAAGCCTTGAGTAAAAGCATATATCGAATAATCTAGCTCCCCAACATCTCTTTCCTCAGAAAATTTCTGAAGGGCTTTTATATGAGGAATAAAGGTGTCAAAATCTTCAATAGCTACACCTCCACTACCTTTTCCTATAACTTGTTTATATACGGATTTGTCTAATTCGTCTTCATTATAGTTGTTTTCCACTACTTCTCCATGTTGTAGATTAACTACAATAATGGCTTTGAGGTATGATTCAGCTTTGCTCATTATTCTTTCGAGCAAAACATCTATACTAATTTCAGGGTTTATAGGTTGATCAATCATTTTTTCTGTTGGCATAATCGTTGATTTTACGATATTACGAGGGTTAATCGTAGCATCTACAGATGAATTTTCCTGCCAATTATCTGTTAAATGCATTCTCACAAAGTTGTTAAAAGATTTTCTGGCTTCTTGATTATTGTCATTGAGTAAAATTCTCCCTTGAGATTCAGTAATTGAGTTAACTAGCAATTTTAAGAGAGTATGATCTGGTTTACTCCATTCAAGGATTAAAGATATTAACCTCTCTAAATTATTAGTTTTAGTAGATAATGGTAAAAGAATTGAGGTTTTGGTGATTAAATCTGTAACCTCTTGTTTTGTTTCTTCTTTTAATTCATTATTAAATTGCCACTGACTTTTAACTAAGCTATTGATTTTATTTTCAATTTCTTGAGTAACAAAAGAGGAGTCAAATACTTCTTTATATAATTTGTTTGATACTTTCAATTCTTCTTCTGAAACAACTAAATCTAATCCCATTAGATATTCTAAGTCATTTGAATTAATATAAGTAGGATTCACTTGATCATTTTCGGTAAGGATTTGTTGATAAAGGAGCAATAAATATAGACTACGTTCATGATTAATGATTTGATCTCTAATTTCTTGTAAATGCTGGCCTTCTTCGTTTTCTTGCCAGCGATCGCTAAATTTTTCTACTACTTCATTAATAATCTTTTCTTCTTCACCTTCATTGATAAAATTATTATGTTGATCCAATAAATTACAAATAATAGCAATACATTTAACATATTTAGGCTTGATTTGTTCAAAAATCTTCTTGAGCATCATCTGAGGATTAATTGCTTTTTTATTTTTTTGCATATCTATTACTAATTGAACTAATCGTTGTTCAAGAAACTCTGAGCCTGAATTGGAAGTCCGAATTTGACTTTTAACCAAAAACTCATGCTCTTCATCGGATAATTGTTGATTCCCTAAATGGCTTATGATTATTTCTAATTCTTCGGCTAACAAGAGATATTTTTGATTCTGAGTAATTAGCCACATTCCTAGTTTTTTCCCATATCCTCTCCTATCAGGTAACATCATACCAATGTAACTTTTGTTAAATTCATTCTCATAGAGCTTAAAATCATTTTCATAAAGATTAAAAATGTGACGATAAATAGGATTAGCAACTTCGAGATAATAATTGTTTTGACTTAGACTATATCGTTTTTTGATTAACTTTATGTCTTCTAATAAAGTTTTTTGATGTGGATCCCCTTCAGCAAAAACAAGTGGAATTTCTGAGAATTTATCTAAAATTTTTCCATAAGTTATTAATAAATTCAAATAATTATCTTCATTCTTTATTTGGCAAACTTTATAATGAATAGTCGTAAAAATGTCTTTTTCTTTCCACTTTCTAATTACATCTTCTACTAAGGTATTCACTAAACTCTCTAGCTCTTCTTCTTTTATGTCTAAAGGTAAAGCATCTGGCCAAGGATTTAGAGGATTAGAATCATCAGAATTAACTTGCTCAATTAGAATATTAAATATGTCTCTATCAGAACTTGTCCAATATATCATTCGATTAACTATAGTTTCTTTTTGAGGTTCTAATAAATTGATGAGTTTTCTATGCATTAAATTGTCTTTGCTAGAGTTAAGACATCTTTCACTTTTGTTAATAAAAGACTGATCGTCTTTACCAACACCATATTTTTCTTTGGCTTCTTGTAATTCTTCTCCATATAACAAATAATATCTGTCTCTCTTTGATACATCTGAATTTGATAATGTCCAACCTCTGAGTTTTTCACGATACCATATCGGTATAATTTTAGATAGACATTCATCGGTCCATGCTAAATCAAAAACTTTCTTATGTATAGGAGAAATGGGTAGCAAATATTCTTTTTGATTAGATACTAAACCTGATAATTGTAAGTCTAGATGATCGTCGTTACTGGAGTTCCATTGAACTTCTTTTCCTTCTAAAATTTCTCGATATAAATTTAAAAGACGGGAAGTTTTTATTTCATCACTTGGCGTTGGCGTGTCTATTGTCCTGATGTCATATTTCATGATTCGCTTTTCTATATGCCCAAAATAATCATGCTCCCTATATCCTTCTCCCTTTTTATTCGTTATGTATATTTCAATTAATAGAGCTGTTGGGAAATAACTTAGGTTAGCGAAAAATGAAAACTCAAACTAATTAATTTTGGTTAATGATTTTATTATTTATGCTACCATCAGGTACAAGTTCCATAGTCCAGTTG
>JAKQYG010000340.1 GCA_023356515.1 Trichodesmium sp. MAG_R04
TGTCTCAAATTGAACCCCAATTAAATAATTTGCCTCCTAGTCGCGCCGCTATTAATGCCCGACTTAATTTCGCCCAAAGCCTGTTCTGCTGGAAAGAGCCAACCCTCAGTGAGGAAGAACGTCAACTCTCGTCTCCTATTATTGAGCAGTGCAGTTTAGCCAGGGGTAGAGAGAAAAATAATCAACTTCAACCCACAGATGTTCCCAAATGGGAAGATATTGCCGAAATAGTTACTACCGCTGTCAAGCAGTCTCAAACCTTGGGCAACAAGAGAGCAGAGGCTTATGCTCTCGGTTATCAGGGCAGCGTTGAGCAACAAATGGAAAATTTTTCAGAAGCTCAAGATTTAACCATAAAAGCTCTGAACATATCATTATCTTTCCAGTTGCCAGACATTGCCTACCTCTGGCAGTGGCAACTAGGGCGCTTGCGGGAAATTCAGGGAGAGGAAGATGACGCGATCGCTGCTTATAATGCCGCCTTTGCCACCCTTCAGTCCCTGCGGGGAGACTTAGTTTCTATTGATCAGGAAGTTCAATTTACTTTTCGCGACAGCGTAGAACCTGTCTATCGAGAATATGTCGATTTACTCTTGCGAGGGGAAGATATCTCTCAAGACAACCTCAAACAAGCTCGTGAGGTGATTGAAGCCCTCCAACTGGCTGAACTGAATGACTTTTTCGGCAATGCTTGTTTGGAAGCAAAACCCCAGGAAATTGACAAAGTGATTAAAGAAACTTCCTCCCCAACAGCATTCTTCTACGCAATTATTTTAAAAGACCGTTTAGAAGTAATTTTAGCTTTATCAGGAGACAAAGAATTACAACATTACCATACTAACAAATCTCAAGATGAAGTTAAAACCATCAAAGAAACTATCAAAAAACTACGCACATATCTCTCTAATAGAACTCGGACTGGAGATGTGAAAAAAGAATCCCAGAAAGTATATAATTGGCTAATCAAGAAAGCTCAAAAACAACTAGAAACAAATCAAGTCCAGACCTTGGTTTTTGTTCTAGATGGTCAGTTACGTAATATTCCCATGGCAGTTCTCTACAATATCGAAACTGAGCGATATTTGGTGGAAGACTACGCGATCGCCTTAACCCCCGGTCTGCAACTTTTAGACCCTCAACCTATCAAACAAGTTAGCTTAAATGTGTTAACAGGAGGCGTGAGCGAAAGACGTAAAAAAGAGGAAATAAAAAATTTTGGTAGAACGGAACGAATAGATTTTCCTGAAATTCGGTTTGTAAAGAATGAATTAGACAAAATTAAATCACCAATACCTAATTCGCCAGAACCTCTATTGAATAAGGAATTTCTGAAAGAGCAACTTCTAAAGGAACTCAAGTCAGCTAAATTCAACGCCGTTCACCTAGCAACTCACGGCAACTTTAGTTCTAACCCAGAAGAAACCTATATTTTAACTTGGGATCGACTACTCAAAATACAAGATTTGGAAAACTTCTTCCAAATTAAACTGGCTAATCAGTCAAATCCCATTGAATTACTTGTCCTGAGTGCTTGCAAAACAGCAAAAGGCGATGAGCGAGCGACATTGGGAATCGCTGGGATAGCAGTGAGAGCAGGTGCCCGTAGCACACTAGCAACCTTGTGGCCCGCGTTCGATGAATCCACAGCCGAATTCATGCCCTTATTTTATCAGCAGTTAATCCAGAACAACGCTAAAAATATGACCAAAGCTGAAGCACTTCGTCAAGCTCAACTAAAATTCTTGGCTGATAAAACTGACAAACGGTGGAACCGCCCCTATTTTTGGGCTCCCTTTATTTTGCTAGGTAATTGGCTTTGACATGATACAGATACATCAAGCCCGGCAATTCCTGGCAAAACCAGAAAATACCGTTCATAGCAATGTGACGGCACCAGGGTGTTTGGCCAGTAATGTTTTTTGTTGATTATTTGGGTGTAGTTCAGTTTTGAATCCAAGTAGCATAAATATAGATAATTGGAGGAAATCAATCGATTGTACCAGATTATAGCCAACAACTAATAGCTCCGGCGCGGGGATTTTTATCGAATCGAAGCTCCTCCGTGGGTTCAGCTTTAGGAGACAAGGAATTATTTTTCAGGAGTACAACAGCGTTTCATTGGTTCTTCAGCTAAATCTTCTAATTGAACAGCCTTCAACAAAATCTTCCAGTCTTCTTCTAGTTTAGGATCCTGTGGCTTATCGCCACGGCGTTCAGCTAAATCAGTCAGAGCATCATGCCAAATACCTTTCTTGGCATAGTCAGTATAAACCTGGAAATTGGAATTCCCCTTAACCCGTTTCACATATCCTTCTAGAGCAAGATTATCATCTTTATCTTCTGGCTTACAGAAAACTACCAATGACCAAAGATAGGGACGTTCAATTTCCAGACTCTTTGGTAAATTCTCCGGCAGGGGAAGACTGACAATTCCAGGAGTATCAGAAAAATTAAAAGTAGTTCGGTAAATATCTTTTTCTCCTTTTTCATCTTGGAGGACAAATTCTCCAGTTTGTACCTCCTGAGAATTGTAAGGAATATAAAACCAAAATGTAGGAGAATTGCTAACTGTCAAACCCATTTCTTCCGGGACCAAAGCAGTCATCGACCGATCTACTGTTGGGCAGATAGTTCTAATTGCTCCAGGGGTTCTTGTATTTGGTCTCCCTGTCCCTGAAAAATCGAGATTATCAAGAGTGGTGTTTTTTTGGCTGTTTTTTTGGCTTAAAAGCTTTACCTTAACCGAGTCAGAATTGAGAATTAAGCTAGGTGGTTGTCCCTGTACTGAGGGAGAATACATAATTGAGCTAGCAACACTCCAAGTAATAGTGAAAGCAGCAACAGAAAACCCTGGCCAAACTAATTTATTTTGATTCATTATTCCTTATCCTAATATTTACTTAGGTGACTTAATTATAATTTGATAATAGACAATCATGGCTATCCCAGTTAAAAAGGGACCTAGTATCGAGGGAACCAGTGGCAACCATCCGCCCACTTGTATAAAAACGACAAAGCACGTAATAGCTACTGCTACTAATACTAATGTGATCCAAATTAGCGACCTTACCAAGCCCTGCCTGATTGAAAAAATAGTCAATATCCCTCCTATAAAAGACCAAACCCAAACCCAGAGATTTTCTACCGCCTGTGGCCACCAGCGCAAAAGAGTTCGCCCATCTAAAACAGCACTGAGAATCTGACTAATCATCTGACCATGAATCATTACTCCTGGTATTTTCTCATTGTAGGGAGTGAAATGCATATCTTTATTTCCTATCTCATAAGCTACAGTCCCAATAAGAACAATTTTGTTCTTGACCAGATCGGTGAGTTTAGAGTCAAGGGATCCATCAAGTAATTCCTTAAGAGTAATCGTCTCAGCAATTTTCTGGGGAGAACGGTAATTGAGAAGAATTTGAAAACCTTGTGCTTCACTTTGAGGCAAATGATATCCGCCAGCATCCTTGTCTAATCTATTGAAAAGGGCCTCATTAATTTTTAAGAACTTATCTGCTTTAAATTTGAATTCTATATTTTGAGTTGGGATGCCTTTTTCTTTTAGATAACTTAGATAACGACTGGCCACCCTCAGACTAAAGGAATAAGTTGAACAAGAGGAGGTGTCAGACATTGACATCCCCAAAAACTGGCGTCGAATAACGTCATCAGAGTCTTTAGGAAAATCAGCAAAACCTATTCGTTCGTTTTCTCGAATTTCATCAGGAGGGTCTATAGTTTCACTACAGACAGCGATCAAGCTTTTATTCTGCTCGAGCTGAATTTTTAAATTTTCATCTTGAGCAGGATAATCACGAAAGATATCTAAACCAATCAATACAGGTTTATGGTCATTTAATTTGTCTAAAACTTTAACAATTGCTTGGTCTGATAGTGATTCTGCTCTTCTTTCCCACCCCATGTCCCTTTGATATTCAAGATCTTCTGGAGTAACGGTAACAATTAGCAAGCGTTTATCTGGGCCTTCATCTTGCCGCCACCGTATCATTTGATCGAAAGCCTGTAGTTCAAATTGTTGTCCTACAGGTGTTACTATCATCACTAGAGTAGTGATAAGTACACTTACTAGCAATGCAGTGAACAGATTGAATCTTTTCCGTGGAGCAGATTTTTGAAAAGGAAGAAGTTGAAGTATTGCTAATAATGCCGCAACAAATGCAACAACTCGTTCAATAATTGTTAACCATTCCATTACTTTTTAGTCACCCTCTTCTGTACTATTGTTTTGCCGGTATTCACCACTAAAGTTTCAGCAAGAAATACCAATGATAGTGAGCCAGACCAAAATATGGATCTAATTTTACCATATCATTAGAATATGAAGTAGGTCTTATTATCCCCCGAACTCTGATCGCAAATGTTCCGGAGGCAGTACAGGAGTTTTTCCAAGAAGTAAAAGGGAAAATGGTGGTCAAACTATTAACCGCACTCTCTCGCAGTATGGAATACAATCCTTTTTTTCTTTACACTAGCGCGGTTAAAGAGGAAGACTTGCTTGATGCTGATTCATTACGCTATTGTCCGATGGTTTTTCAATAGGAAATTCCTAAACAGTTGGAACAAAGATTATTTCAGGCTCTTCTTCGGCAATTCCTAATTTATTTTTTAGTTTTTCTATTTCATATTTACACTTAAATAAATCCTCTTTAGATTCATTTCTCCTAAACTGTAACTTTTGCTCTAGTTGAGTTGTTGCTAAAACAATATCATAAGCTTCTCCATGTAAAATGTGGATTTCTGGTTTCATACCACTGCCATATTTGAATTTGGGGATATTGTCTTTAACATATTTCGGTATATTAACTTCCAAAA
>JAKQYG010000341.1 GCA_023356515.1 Trichodesmium sp. MAG_R04
TGTAATATCAAGATTATCATCAGGCTCTAAACCAAAAGTAACAGGTTTAGAATCTCCAGAAGTTAATTCTGTTTCTAATTCTTCCCAAGTTGGTAAAAATTCTGTGGGTATTTCTTCTAATAATTCTAATTCGTTTTTAATTGTTTGAAATTTCTGATTTAATTCCTCATTCTCTTCTACAATTGCCATTAAATTTTCTTCAATATCTTCCCAATAGTCAGGTCTAGTTTCCAGGGCTAAACCCTCATTTTTGAAACTTTCTAATTCTGACTCAGAAAGAGGAGTTCTTAATCTTTGCAAAGCTAGCAAAAGTATAAGAAGTGTCTTGGTAATACCTAAATTTGCCATTTGCTCTTGATATACTTACAAAGTAAGTAATAGTATTATAAATTAAGTCCTGATGATAAGTATCTTCTTAAAGTATTGGAAGTAAACAATAATGATTATGATGTTTGTCAGTTATGGGATTTATCTGGTAATTTATTAGAAAATTATTGGCATGTTAATGGAATAGAAGCAAGTTTTATTATTGCCATTGTGCCGGGAGTATTTATAGCCATGCCGATATCTGCAATAATGGTGGGGGTTTTCGGATTATCTCATTGGTGAGAAGTTAACCCCGTTATTATAACTTGCTTAAAGAAGCGGGTATAAGAGAAAAAAAATGACTATTTATAAAGTTCGTTTGCTTAACCCAGAAATTGGTTTAGATAAGACTATTGAAGTACCTGATGATGAGTATATATTAGATATTGCTGAAGATTATGGGATTCTTTTACCTTATGGATGTAGGCAGGGAAATTGTTCTTGTTGTTTGGGTAAATTGGTAAGTGGTGAAGTTGACCAAACTGAGCAAAAGTTTTTGCGCCCCGAGGAAAAAGAAGCTGGTTATATTCTAACTTGTGTAGTTCCTCCTTTGTCTGATTGTACTGTTTATACTCATCAAGAAAAAGTTTTGTATAAATCCTCTCTTTATAACCATGATAATAAATAGATTTATTTACAAAAATTCGGTTTCTCATCAAGGTTATTTGATTATTCCTTATGTATTAGCGATCGCCCCCAAAAATTATCCAATTTATTCATATAAATTATTATCTGAGTTAGGACATAAAGGAAATTTTCATATAGGAGAAAATCCTACAGGTTTATATACTAATAGTATTGAAAAAATAATTAAAGTTGCTCAGTCACATTTGTCTGAAAACTCAGATGTGGAACATTATGATGATTATTTCAAGTTGAGATACATTTATAATGATGATTTAATTATTATTCATCAAGAAGGTGATAAATTCTTTTATGATCATTATAAACCTGATAACTTAACTAATATTGCTGCTCCGAAAATTTTTCAGTCTGAATATGAATGTATCAATTGGGTAAAAGCTGGACTTGATCAAGCCAAAACTTGATCTCAACTTTTAATTTTCAAGTTTCTACTAGCAAAAGTCCATCAATGACCATTTCAAAATATTAAAGTCTGTTCCATTTTCTTTACATATCCTCAAAGAAGTCCTAAGTTTGTGGTACCATCCCAACTTGTATATAAAAAAAATAAGGAGAAGACCTTTGACTTTAAGGGTTGCTGTTGTTGGTTCTGGCCCAGCGGGTTCCTCTGCTGCCGAGACTTTAGTAAAAGCAGGTATTGAAACTTATTTATTTGAACGTAAACTCAATAATGCTAAACCTTGCGGCGGAGCAATTCCCCTATGCATGGTCAGTGAATTTGACCTGCCACCAGAAATTATTGATCGGCGAGTTAGAAAAATGAAAATGATATCTCCCTCCAATGTTGAGGTAGATATTCATATAGAAAAAGAAAATGAATATATCGGTATGTGCCGTCGGGAAGTATTAGATGGTTTCCTCAGAAACCGAGCAGCTTCCCTAGGAGCTAACCTAATTAATGGCACAGTTTATAAACTCGCTCTTCCTACTAATGATAGAGAACCCTACACTATTCATTACTCTGACCATTCAGCAGGAGATATTCAAGGAACAGCTAAAACCTTAAAAGTAGATTTAGTTATTGGAGCAGATGGAGCAAACTCCCGCGTAGCTAAAGCTATTGATGCTGGAGATTATAATTACGCGATCGCCTTCCAAGAGCGCATCCGCCTCCCTGACCACCTCATGGCATACTACGAAGACCTAGCAGAAATGTATGTCGGTGATGATGTTTCCCCAGACTTCTACGCTTGGGTATTTCCCAAATATGACCACGTTGCGGTAGGAACTGGTACAATGAAAATTCACCAGGCAAAAATCAAACAGTTACAAGCAGGTATTCGAACCCGTGCAGCTAAACGCCTCGAAGGAGGCAAAATAATTAAAGTAGAAGCTCACCCTATTCCTGAACATCCTCGCCCCCATCGGGTTCGTGGTAGAGTTGCTCTAGTCGGAGATGCTGCGGGTACTGTCACTAAATCTTCTGGTGAAGGTATCTATTTTGCAGCTAAGTCTGCTCGGATGTGTGCTGAAACTATTGTTGAAACTTCTAATAATGGTGCTATTATCCCGACTGAAGCAGATTTAAAACTTTATCTCAAACAGTGGGATAAGAAATATGGCATGACTTACAAAGTATTGGATATTTTGCAGAGAGTATTCTATCGTTCCGATGCTACCCGAGAAGCATTTGTAGAAATGTGCGCTGACCGGGATGTGCAGAAATTAACTTTTGATAGTTATTTGTACAAAACCGTTGTACCTGCCAACCCTTTAATTCAAATGAAGATTACTGCTAAAACTATTGGTAGTATGCTCCGTGGTCATGCTTTAGCTCCGTAACATCCTCGAAACTCTGAGCTTAAAAAGATACGCTGAGGACATTACTGTTGTGAGTAATTTATCTGGCTAAAAGCCTCAAAAACCTGACTTAACAGCTAATGTCTTTTTCCTTTAGCTCCAGGGCGTTTTTATTCTTATCCATGGCCAAAGAAACAAAATAAAAGCGCTCTTTTTCTTGAGCAAACAAAAACAATAAGGCCCATTTTTTTGTTTAGACAATGCAACCTATGCAACACTTAAAAAGTTGAAAAAAGTCAAATGTTTTATCAAAATAGGTTTTAATGTTTGATACGAGTGAATTTTTTATCCGATAAAGGGAGTTTTCTGGACAGGGAGTTTTCTAGACAAAGAATGAGATGCCTGTTTACCTTGCCGAGGAGCTAGGGCTCGGTAGGAAGCCCAGTGCCTTTAGGCCGGGGAAGATGTCAAAATGCTGATAATCCAAGGGAATATAGTTTTAGTAGCAAACGAATAGTGCGTCGTTTGTGCAGAACTTATTATCAGGAATAGTATTAAAGAAAATGAATCCAAAAATAGAACTTTTTAGCTTTAAAGGTAGTCTTTTTGCTTGGCGAGTACACCTGGCCTTAGCAATTCATAATATAGATTATACAACTCATGATTTAGACCCATTTAAAGCCGAACATAAGCAACCTAATTATCTAGACTTAAATCTTCGTGGTAAAGTGCCACTACTAAAACATGGAGATTTTTTTGTACGTGAATCTATAGCAATTTTAGTATATTTAGATTCTCTATTTCCTGAGTGGCAACTTTTTGGTAAGACTAGCCAAGAGAAAGCTATAATTTGGCAACAGGTATGTGAAGTTGAAGATATAGTTACCCCCTGTTTACTGAAACTTATTCCTCCAATTTTCTTTGGAGGTTTAGCAGAGAAAGAGAAGGAAGTTATTGAAAATTTTGAAAATTTAAAAGCAGAGTTTAGTATACTCAATGATAATATTTTAGCAGATAAAAATTGGTTAGGAGGGGATAGATTCTCGGCAGCAGATATTGCTATTTATCCTATGTTTAAATTTGTTGAAAGATTAGCGGCTAACGAAGAGGTAGGTAAGTTAAATATAGATATATTACCTATAGAGAAAAAATATCCAAAATTAGGAAATTTGCTACAGAATATTGAGCAAATGCCTAATGTTGATAGTCTCTATCCTGCTCACTGGCGTTAAAATTAGAAGTCAAAAATAATTGATGTAAATGCAGCGATAAATATAAAAAACAGGGCAGTAGGGCATTGAGTTTTTAAAGCTTGTGGGGGACTGGGAAGCGATAAGCCCAGACTATAGCATCAGCTTAGTGTGAAAATATGTCACCTGAAATAAATTATTTGCTGTCAAAATTTAACAATTTTTACCAGAACGATCATCATTATCGGTGAGTGTGTAAGTTAGCGATCGCTGACCCACACCCCGAAATTAAGTTTATTTATTATTCAATTCAGTTACATGCTACAAATGTCGGTTGAAAGAACCTGGTCAAAAAGATAAAAAACATAGCAATTTTTGGGTAGGTATTTATCATGAATTGTGGGTTATAGCTTGGAAATATTTAGTCGTTCAAATTATTTTTATTAAGTTAATCTTAAAATCCTGAAAAATATTACAATTAGATTTTATTCTAAATTATATGCATAAAAAAGCTCTCTTACTGTGGGTGCTTTTTTGTTGT
The DNA here is from genome assembly GCA_023356515.1 of Trichodesmium sp. MAG_R04. GTDB lineage: Bacteria > Cyanobacteriota > Cyanobacteriia > Cyanobacteriales > Microcoleaceae > Trichodesmium. Next base: position 4,483 of record JAKQYG010000341.1, read on the forward strand.
CTTAAGCTTAATAGCTATAGATTTCTATGGGGCTGTGGCTCAGATGGATAGAGCAAGCGCCTCCTGAAGTATCGGGCACCATGGGAGGAAACTCCGTGAGTGAATGTGGTCAAACTCAAGGAAGCCTAAGTCATGTATAAAGATAAGGTAATCTTGAGCCAAGCTTTACCTCATTAGGGGTAAAGAAGGTGCAGAGACTAGAGTTTTAAGGAGTCATTACAATTCTCCTTAAGCGTTAGGCCACCACCTAAAGCTATGAGAGCAATGGTGAAGGGATAGTCCAGAGAATGGGGAAACTCATACAAATCTGAAGCGCTAGGTCGCGCGTTCGAATCGCGCCAGTCCCGT
>JAKQYG010000342.1 GCA_023356515.1 Trichodesmium sp. MAG_R04
AGCATGACCTAAAACTGGAATTTGCGTATTTTCTTGAACAAATTTCACAAAAGAATTAGAACCTCTAGGAATAATTAAATCCACATATTTATCTAACTTCAGTAACTCCAGAGTTTCTTCTCGGGTAGTTAATAACTGTACCCCATCAGGGTCAACAGAAGTTGTGGATAAACCTTGGCGAATGGCTGTAACTAATTCTTGACATGAATTAGTTGCTTCTTTACCCCCTTTAAGGATCACACCATTCCCTGATTTAATTGCCAAAGCTGAAATTTGAATTACGGCATCTGGGCGAGCCTCAAAAACTACACCAATAACACCCAGGGGGCAAGTAATACGCTTGAGAATTAATCCTGCATCCAGTTCTCGATGTATTTGCACTACACCTATAGGATCATTAAGAGTAGCAACGTTACGTAAACCTGCGATCGCACTTTTTAATTTAGCCTCATCCATTTTCAATCTATTATATAGAGGTTTGGCAATTCCCTCAGTTTCAGCTATTTGGCAGTCAAGCTGGTTTGCTGTAATAATTTTTGGCGTAGCTTTTTCTAATGCTTGGGCGACTGCTTCAATAGCTTGATTTTTGGCTGCGCTAGATAAAACTGCTAATTTTTGTGCTGCTTGGCAGGTGGTTTTAGCTATTTCAATTAAAAACACTTCTCTAATCATTTTACTTTAGGCAAAATTTTAGGGATTATTTTTTTATTGTATCATTTTGAGTGTATTCTTTTTTTCACCCTTGGCATTACTCGCGCATTTAATTCTTTGAAATCAGAAGGATGCTAACTGGACTTTTAGAAAAAATAAGTTAAAAATAATATCAAAACCTTATACAGTAATATTTTAACTTTTAATCAAATGTTTTCTTGATATACTTAAGGTTTTAGCTGTTTTCTTTGCTAGTACTGAGTTGAGAGCAATTTTCAGCTTGAAAAACTCAAAATCTAGCTAACTCTTCTTGTACTACAGGTAATTAATAAAAAGGATAAAGTTGCTAACTGCTAAATGCTTACATTAATAATATTTTCTATTTGAACTTAAATTGCATCTACCTACTTAGCTTATTCATTAATTACTAAAACATTAAGATTTCTGTCCGGATACTTCTATTTACGAATGGAAATCAATCAATAGACTAGTTTTATCAAAAATTACACACCTAAACAAGAAACCTGGTTTATTGTCCCAACATTATTTGTCGCACTAATTAATGGGAAGTTTTATCAATCAAGCCAGTTTCTGTGTAAGTCCTATTTATATGTAATGGCTTATGCAAATTTTTAAATCTCTTTCATTAAACCTCCCCCTAATCAAGAAAAATTTATTTTACAATTACTATAAAATATCAAAAATTATAACTGTAATAGTCTTAATTCTGTCAATCTTTATTATTGCCATTTATAAAGCTAACTTAGTATTAGGTCAAACTTTAGAAAAATCACAAAACAGTAATGAGAATATTACTCAATTTAACTCATTAACACCTCTAAGCAACATAGTTTATAAACCTATAAAAATAGACGGCCGAGAAATATTTAAAGTTGCAGCAATAGCAGGACAAGAAATTCAAGGAAATAGCAATACATCTCCACTGAATATTCGAGTTAGACTCTATGAAAATAATCTCAGACAAACGATTAAAAATTGCTTTGATGCAGATACTTTAAAATTAACGATTGAAGTCCTAGAAAAACAAACTTTAGTATTTGCTTCCGATGCAGAAGAACTGAAAAATCAAGAATTGATTGCTATTACAGATTTAGATGCTCAAATTCATGGCATATCTAGAAAAGATTTAGCTAATCAGATTATTGGTTTCGTAAGAGATGCTTTAATCAGAGCACAGAGAGAGAGACAACCAGACTATTTATTCAGGCAAACATTAATTTCTACGGGGATAATATTAGCTTTGATACTGTTGAGCTTTATCATATCAACTTGGCAAAAATATTGCTTCGATAAATATCAAAAGCTCCAAAGACTAATAGAAAGTTTGAAATTATCTTATCCACAAATAGATGAGTTGAGAAATCAGCAACAATTAAGCGTAGTAAAACCAGAATTATCTCTCGGACAAAAACAACAGTTAATATGGGAACAACAGCAAAATAAAAATTATTTTTTCAGAAGTTTATTGCAAGTCACTCATCTAATTATATGGCTGTATTGTATTAGCTGGATTTTGGGCAATTTCCCTTATAGCCGTTGGCTACAAATTTTATTACTTTCTAATGCTATGGTTTTAACTATAATCATCGGTACTTACTTAATAATTAGAATTAGTCCCGTTATAATTAACTGGTTTGCAATTAATAGTTTTCAGAGACTAGAAACAGAAACTTTTGTTCAGAGAACAGTATCACGAGCAATTACTTTTTCCCATACATTGCAAGGAATTGTGATTTTTATATTGGTTTGTCTTGGTATAATTTGGATATTTCAAAAGTTAAATATTCCTGTAGTTATAGTATTAGTAGCTTTAGGAATTATTAGTTTTACAGTTTCTTTAGGTGGTCATAATTTAATTAAAGATATTATCAGTGGAATTTTTATTTTGCGAGAAGATCAATATGCAATAGGGGATCTGATTGACTTAGATTATACTATGGGCTATGTAGAAGATATGAATTTTCGTGTAACACAATTGCGTGATGCTGGAGGACGTTTAACTACAATTCCTAATAGCAAAATTTCTACTATACATAATTTGACTAAAGATTGGGCAAGTATTGATTTGAAAATAAAAGTGAATTTAGATACTAATTTAAGTCAAGCGCTGAAGTTAATTAAAAAAGTTAATAATGAGTTGATAAATGATATAAATTGGGGAGATAAAATTCTAGATTATGCTAGTATTTTAGCTGTTAATAGTGTTTCTAAAATGGAGGTAGAAATTACAATTAGAGTGAAAACGAGACCAAGGAAACAGTGGAATGTAGCTCGTGAGTTTTGCTATAGATTAAAACAAAATTTTGAAAGAGAGAATCTTGCTGTTAATGCTACAATAACTTCAAAAATATAAGATTTAAACTTAGAAAATACCATTTTTATAAATGTTACAGAAGAATAGCCCCGTATTTGAAAATTGAGGTGGAAAGAAGAGTCGACGAATTTATCAATCGTCATAGTATGATAGAAGTAGTGCTCAAACTCATTCAGAAATAACTTATGACTTATGACTTATGACTTATGACTTGTTGATACCCTATATACCTAAGAATCGAGATGGTGGACTACTTGACAATTTTTCAGCTAAATTTTAATTAAAAATGATACTTAACAACAAAATATCAAAATCACTGGTATTAAAGGGATTGTTATTTATATTGCCTCTAGCGATATTAAATTCCATTACATATTCTACCTTCGCCCAAATTAACCCTAACCAACCTCCAAGAAATCAAAATTCTTCAGGTCGTAGTCTTACTGTTCGCTCTGATATTCAAGAAGCTGATGCTAGAACAGGAGTTGTTACAGCTCGTGGCAATGTCCAAATTAACTACCCTGCTCGCAAAATTCAAGCAACAGCAGCTCAAGCTCAATATTTTAGCCGAGAGCGTAGAATTGTTCTTAGTGGAGATGTATTTATACTACAGGATGGCAATACAATTCGGGGAGAAACTGTCACTTATCTGATAGATGAAGGACGTTTTATTGCCCTACCCCAGTTACAAGGGCAAGTAGAATCTATATATGTAGTTCCTGCTACTCAAGGAACAGATATAGAAGCTACTGTTAGTGCACCATTCAATCCAAAGCCAGCCTTTAAAACTCCAATCAGTCCATAAATTGAAGTCTAACATATATTTCTATTTTGAACAGCTGGCTTCTAACTTAAAATATGAAAATTATTCTTAAGAATATTCACAAATATTATGGTAAGCGTGCCGTTGTGAGTCGAGTTAATATATTTATCGATCGGGGAGAAATTGTTGGCTTACTTGGTCCCAATGGTGCAGGGAAAACTACTACCTTTTATATCGCTACGGGTCTAGAAAAACCTTCCCTTGGCAAGGTTTTTTTTAATGAGTTTGATATAACAGCTTTACCAATGGATAAAAGAGCAAAACTTGGTATCGGTTATCTTGCTCAGGAACCTAGTATTTTTCGTAACCTCAGTGTGAAAGATAATATTCTCTTGGTCTTAGAACAAACAAAAGTGCCTCGTCGTGAGTCAAAAAAGCGCTTAGAATTTCTATTACATGAGTTTCGCTTAGAAAAAATAGCTTCTACTTTAGGTTCTCAAGTGTCAGGAGGGGAGCGTCGGCGAACAGAGCTGGCTAGAGCTTTAGCATCTAATCAAGATGGACTGAAGTTTTTGTTTTTAGATGAACCATTTGCGGGTGTAGATCCAATAGCTATTTCGGAAATTCAAAAGATAGTAGCTAAATTAGGATCACAAAATATGGGTATTTTAATTACGGATCATAATGTGAGAGAAACTTTGGAAATTACTGATAGAGCTTATATTATGCGAGATGGACAAATTTTGGCATCTGGAACAGCAGAAGAACTTTATAACAACCCCTTAGTACGTCAATATTATTTAGGTGATAAATTTCAGTTTTGAATTATTATAATCGAATCAGATAGTTATCAAGTTTTAATAATATTAAAAAGCAGGGTTTATAGAAAAAGAGAGAAGCCCAGGAAAATGTTATATCTACCAAAAAATTACTTAAAAATTTCAGCACCATATAAAATTAACAGCTTGTTTATTAGGATAAGAAACCTAATAGATGAAGTCCATAAAAAAGTAGCAAAATGGTTAACAACTGAGTATCGCGTTATCTTTATCCCTACTTTTGAGTCATCCCA
>JAKQYG010000343.1 GCA_023356515.1 Trichodesmium sp. MAG_R04
AGACAAATGTACTGAGTCTGTCCGCATATAAGTGATGAAACCCTGTTCATATAAACTTTGGGCTGTCCGCATTGTTTGTCTAGCACCCATTCGTAGTTTGCGGTTAGCTTCCTGTTGTAAAGTAGAAGTAGTAAATGGTGGAGATGGTTTACGTTTAACGGCTCGTTCATCAACACTATTAACAGTCCAAGGTTTATCTTGTAGTTGTTCTTTCAGGGCCTCTGCCTGAGCTTCGTCCAACAAAATAACATTACGACCCTCAGCTATTTTACCTGTATTTTCATCAAAATCATTACCAGTAGCTATTTTTGTACCCCTAAGGGTGATAAGTTTAGACTCAAACGGAGTTTTTTCTTGTTCTAAACTAGCCTTTAGATCCCAATAACCTCCTTGCTTAAAAGCCTGACGTTGGCGTTCTCGGTTAACTAAAAGTCGAACTGCTACTGATTGTACTCTACCAGCAGAAAGACCCCAGGCAATTTTTTTCCAAAGTACAGGGGAGAGAGTATAACCGTAAAGGCGATCTAGAATGCGACGAGTTTCTTGTGCCCTAACTAACTGCTCATCTATATTACGACAGTTATCAATAGCCCTACGGATAGCTTCTGGAGTAATTTCATGGAATACCATCCGTTTAGTGGGAACTTTTGGTTTTAGTAGTTGCAACAAATGCCAACTTATACTTTCCCCTTCACGGTCTTCATCTGTTGCCAGAACTAATTCATCAGCTTCTTTCAAGGCATTTTTAAGTTCTTTAACAGTTTTCTTTTTGTCTTTGGGGACAACATAGATTGGTTCAAAATCTGACTCTACATTTACCCCTAGCTGTGACCACTTTTCTCCTTTGAATTTTTCTGGTATTTCCTCGGCAGAAGGTGGTAGATCACGAACATGACCCATAGATGCCTCCACGCGATAGTCAGAGGGTAAGTAGGTACGAATGGTACGTGCTTTAGTTGGAGATTCAACGATAACAAGGGTTGACATGAATAAAATAGGATTGCTATAGTTTTTCTATGTTAAATATTAGATTAAGCTAGATAGAGTATATTTACTTATCACTCATAATGGTTTGGGTTTTTGTTTCTATATTTTTGCTTTGATTTGGCTTTACAGCACAGAGTTTTTTATTCAACCTAATCTTGGTTTTTTGTTTCTGTCAAAATATATATTTGATGGGCATTAGCTTTACAACTATCCTTATTAAAATTTGCTAGCATGATCAGTGTTTAATGTCAATAGTCTGGAGATATTATTGCTCAAATTAAAATGAAAGCTGGCACAAAAGATTGCTGCGGCCTCTGTATAAGCTTAATATTTTAAAGTTTTGAGGCCCCTCGCTAATTAGGAGATAGGTACTTTGAGTCCAGAAAAAAAATAGGGCGGCAGAAGTCCACAAAAAAATAGGGCGGCAGGGCATTTTGTCTTTAAAGCTCGTGGAGTTAACGTAATAGAGGGACTGGGCAACTAGAAGCCCATACTTTAGATTAGTGTGAAAGTATTTCACTATTAATATCATAATCATAGAGATTCAAAGATGCTTCAAGTTCTTTAAATGGCCTTGCAAATTATAAAATAATTTATTGATCTTGTAGATGGAATTATTTTCTAGTAACAATCACTCTATTACTCTATTCTGAGGAAACCTCAGAATGTAAGACGTACCCAAGAAATGCGGTCGGCTCGGCCGTGAATGTCTGTGGATGTGAACCGCCGACGGCCTTAGTAAAAACAGGAAGTAAACATCAAATTATCACGTTATGGGATGTTTTATATCAGTTTTATAGAGCAGCAGTAATGTTTTGATCTTGAGTTAAGCATATATAGGTTTCAGGTATTTTACCCTTTTAACGGTACTTCCCTATGCTACTACTGGGTTTAAAGCTATTTTTGGTGTGCAAAACTCAAAGTACCGTTGTTTTTAGCTGACTATAATAGGGATTGCTGATTAATTCTCGAAGGATTGACAGATAACAATTAAAGTCTTTTGGGAGCAAAAAAAGCCAGCTTGTTTATCTACGCATATTAGCATTTTGAGCAGACAAGGATGAAAAAACCAAGGGATAGTTCTTCCTGCTGCCTCTTTTGTAATTTCCCTAACTCCTGTATGTCGTCCGAAGGCTGACCTACCTGAGTTCTGAGTTCTACCCTTATTTATGATACTTTTTTAGCAAAACCCTAAATAAAGTGATAAAGTAAGTAAAGTCTACAGAACTTAGATAGAATACTTGATCATGCATTGTGGCAATGAGAAAGCTATCACTCTAAAAAAATTAATGTTTTACAAAAAACTACAAATTATTCTGATGCTAAAACTATTCAACAAAAGACTTAATATTAAGAACCTCCAAATTTTCATAGTATCTATACTATTACTAGTTTTGGTGAATATTGTGCCAGTATCCTCTGCATTTGCAACTGGAGTTTATCAAATGCCTAACTTAGGGGCAGGTGATCGCACATTTATTGTTGATGATGCAGATATTCTCAGTCGGGTTACAAAGAATAAACTAAACAATATTTTTAAAAATTTGGCAGATTTAACTGGGAATGAAGTGAGATTCGTTACTATCCATCGTCTAGATTATGGTGAGACTGTTGATAGTTTTACTGAAAAATTATTTGACAAATGGTTTCCCACCCCAGAAGCAAAAGCTAATCAAACTCTAGTAGTATTAGATACTCTTACCAATAATGATGCAATTCGTATTGGTGATGCAGTTAAAGGACTTATGTCTAATGATATTAGTCAGAGTTTAGTTAACGAAACTATTCAAGTACCTATTAGAGATGGCAATAAGTATAATGAAGCTTTCTTAGCAGCTAGCGATCGCTTAACTAATGTTTTATCTGGAGAACCCGATCCAGGTCCTCCGGAAATTAAAGATGAGCTTTCAGCACAAGTAGCAGCTACTTTTAAGTCAGCAGAGGAAACTGACGATAAAAGTGCAACTATTTTGGTTGTTGTATTACTAGTTGTTGCTACAATTGTACCTATGGCTACTTATTTCTGGTATCAAAGCTTTTCTGGCTAGCAATTCAAAAAAACAGCACAAATTTCATTTCTAAATAGTTTCTGTTAATTGAGTTAATCTTGAATATATTCTCTGCCATTTAATAAAGCAATTTCAGCACGGACAAGTTCCCGTCCTAAATAAGCAGCATGATCTAACATTGTTATGTGACAAGGACGGGTTTCTTCGAATATCTTGACACACATTTCTTTGGCGGTTCTTGCCGTAAATGTTGTAGTTTCCTGACGTTCTACTTTACCTTTAGCAGGAATAGGTTTTCCTGTTTCTGGATCGATAGCTAGACCGCGATCGTCAATGATATTAGTAAAGTGTTTTACAGAAATATAACCTGCTTCTGTGTCAAGAAAAATAATAAAATAACCACCAGGATCTAGGTCTATGTGACGTTTAGAAAGCTTTTTATCAATTGTATTTAGTTCTTCAAAAGTAATATTCATAGTTCAAATTTAGAATTGCTTGTATTTTATTCTACATTTTTCTGGGTTTTGTAACTCTTTTGTACTTTTTGCAGCCTGTTTAATCATTTCAACTTATATTTAAATAAATGATGATAATAAAAAATTATCATTATCTTTTCTTTGAATAACAACAGGACTTACAAGGTGCAAAAATTTGTCATCTTCAAGATATTGCCACTATGAATTATGAATAGTGCTGTTGCGTAAGTCCTGAACAAATTAACCGTTTTTATTACTCAATTTATTGCTTCAAATTATCGTTATATCTACATTTACAGCTTGCTTGTCACCTCCTTGAGCTTGATATGTCAATGCTTTTATGATTAATCAGCAAGCCCTAAGTATTTTGGGATAATTTATTTCTTAGAAGTCCCTAAATACTCAACAGCTTACCGAAAATAGAACTAGAAGTATATTTACTTAGCCAATACTTGAGCAATGACCTCTTTTAAGTCTTCTTGAGTTAAGCTTGTTAACATAAACACTTCTTGAACTGTCTTTCCTTGTCTAGCAATAAGTTTAAAACCACCACGAATAGGCACTGATATTTTTAGCTTTATGTGAGGAATATGACTTCTGGAGCTGCAAATCACACCTGGAGTAACAGTTTCAATGCCCTCCTTTTGGGTTAGTTTCTCTAAAATTGGAATTAAGCCTTGAATATGGGTTGAATGATTCCAAACCAAACGACCTTTAGATTTAAATGATTTTTTCATCAGATTTTCTCCTGTTTGGAGCAGATTGGAATGAGCATATAAACCTTAACATAGCTAAGTTTTTTCATGCTTACCGAAAAATTGGGTTTAAAGCCTCGCCCATAAGCGGGGGACTTTTTAGTTGATTTTTTTTCACAGGTTATGTTATGATGCCCTTTAGTTCACAAGAACTATATTAGCCGCGGGTGGGCATACCGAGATAAAAACGGACATTGAGCCCAGCAGCCAGACTACTGCCAAAGTAGCAGCAGCCTGTGAAATGTCAACCCGCCAAGGGGCTACGGCTCGGTAGGAAATCCGGTGCCTTTAGGCCGGGGAGGATGTCAACAGTGACATACTACCACACTAAGCTTATCCTATAGTGTAGGTTTCTCGCTTCGCAGTCGGACTCCGGGAGTTTTAAGGACTCAATGCTCTACCGCCCTGTTTTTTATATTTATCCCTGCGTTTATATCACAGTCTATTACTAGAGATACATCAAGCCCGGCAATTCCTGGCAAAACCAGAAAATACCGTTCATAGCAATGTGACGGCAGAACCATCGACATTGGCGGTATCTCGCAATGCTTTAAAGAATATCCCTAAAGCCCCGTTCCAATCTCTCGG
>JAKQYG010000344.1 GCA_023356515.1 Trichodesmium sp. MAG_R04
CTTTCGTTAATAAATGAAATTTTTCTCCTAAATTATATCATAAAAGCCTTAAAAGCGACTCTAGGGTATTTTGAGGATAAATTTCTTTAGGGTGTGCAGATAGTATTGATAGGTGTAAGTCATTTCAGTTATCAGTTTTTAGTTTGTAGTTTTGAAAATTATGAGTTAGGAGTCAGTAGTAAGAGTTAATGGCCATTCGCCCATATATTCGCAGCACGAACTAAATTTGAGAGCTATAGCAATCCTATCTGATTTGTGAGAAAGATGAGCTGCTTTAAGGCAGGAGGCAGAAGGTAGAAGAAACGGGAATTGGAGTTATTTTTTAAGAAAACATCTGATTTTACATAATTATTTTAGGATTGTTATTAGGAGTTAAGCATTGACAGAAAATTCAAAATGTGTATACGCCAAATTTAGTATTTTTTCAGACATTTGGCCAATCTTTGATAGGTGATAGCCTTAGAAAGATAACTGCCAAACTAAAATCGTTAATGGCTAGAATGCATGATCTTCCTTAAGGAATGAGAAGAAAATATGATCCACAAATATTAGCGCTTGAGTATTGCACTCAAAGGTTTCTGTACAGGAAATCTGGAGGTTAATAAATTCTCATTCCTAATCCATATTAATTAAAATTTGTCAATGGGTAAGTCCTAGTTATATAGAATATATGAGAATTTATGGGCTAGTAATGGGGAATTCTATATTTGATCGTCACTCCTGAGTTTTGACTCCTGATTTTCTGTACTACGTGTTGATATGCAGAATGTAGGTTTTAAAGATCTTTTTGCGCGATTATAACAGTTTTCACAAAGTGTAGACTACAAAACTTAAAAGTCAAATAAAATAATATAGGTCAACTAATAATTTCTCTTAATTTTGACTTTGGACTTTTCTCTAATTACTATTTGCGGGCCAACTGCTACGGGTAAGTCTGGATTAGCCTTGTATTTGGCCCAGAGACTAGGTTCAGTAATTCTAAGTGCAGATTCCCGTCAAGTGTATAAACATTTTAACATTGGAACTGCAAAACCAACTGTAAAAGAACAGGAATTAGTATCTCATTATTTAATAGATATTTGTGAACCTACAGATATCCTCACTTTAGCAGAATATCAGGAACAGGCGCAAAGGTTAATTGTTCATCTTTCCACTTATCAAACTAATGTGGTCTTCCCAAGATTATTGGTGGGAGGTACCGGCTTATACATTAAAGCAATAGTTAAGGGTTTGAAAATTCCTAGAGTGGGACCTAATGAAAAGTTGCGATCGCAACTAGCAAATTTAGGCCAAAAACAATGTTACGAAATGTTGCAGCAGGTTGATCAGGTTGCTGTTGAGAAAATTCACCCTAATGACATAGTGCGAACTTTACGAGCATTGGAAGTATTTTATGTGAGTGGGAAACCAATTTCTCAACAGCAGGGAGAAAACCCTCCAAATTATCCAATTTTGCAAATAGGGCTAGACTGTGATGTAGAAGTTTTGGGGGAACGTATTCGTCATCGGACTGAGAAAATGGTAGAACTTGGGTTAGTGGAGGAAGTAAAATTTTTGTGTGAAAAATATGGCGAGGAGTTGCCATTATTAGATACTTTAGGTTATGCAGAGATGAAACAATATTTGGCAGGAGATATTTCTTTGACTGAAGCGATCGAGGCAACAGTTTTACATACTCGCCAGTTTGCCAAGCGACAACGCACTTGGTTTCGAGGCTATCCAGAAATTGAATGGTTTGATGGGGATGCCTCAAATTTATTGGACAAGGTTTGGGAGCGGGTACAGGAGTGGAAGAATGGGAAAGTAGAAGGGTAGGGTAAATAACGGTAGTATGGGAACATCGAGTATTGCCTGCTCAAAATGCTAACTTTTTGCTACATTGAAGTCATGGGTAACGAGTTGCTAGTTGTATTAAACTACATCGTATCCAGAGAACTCAACTTTTTCAGTGGAGGAAAACCCTTGAGAGTATTCTAAACCATAGTTTGTGGGGGGGAATATAAACTTTTGTAAGCAAGTACACATTGAAACGGGTGAGTAATGAAATCATTTGCAGTCACCGATGGCAAATATCTAGCTTTGTCTAGCTTTCAAGAAGGTGTGAGACCTTAATAGCAGTTGTTTAAGGAAAATTATCTATGTCTACTAAAGTTGGACAAAATCAACCCTACATTCTTTCTGATGAACCTACTAAGTCTCTAGTTGTTGTTGTCCCTGAAAGAGGTGGCATTGTCACTGACTGGCGCACTCAAGACCAAAAAATATTTTATATGGATCAGGAACGTTTTGCTGACCCCACTCTTTCGGTGCGCGGTGGTATCCCTCTATTATTCCCTATTTGTGGGAACTTACTTGAGGATACCTACACCTTAGACGGAGAAACTTACAAACTTAAGCAACATGGTTTTGCTCGTACCCTTCCTTGGGAAGTTAAACAGCAGTCTGCGGAGGATGGCGCCAGCATCACCTTGAGTCTCCGTAGTAATAAGCAAACTCTTGCAGTATATCCATTTAATTTTGAGTTGAATTATACCTATATATTGCGGGGTAATACTCTAGAAATGCGATATGCTCATACTAATTTATCTCAAAAAACTATGCCATTTTCTACAGGTATTCACCCTTATTTTGCTGTTAGTGATAAGAGTCAATTAGAGTTTGATTTACCTTCCAATGAGTATAAGCAGAAAGGGGATCTAACTGTTAAGACTTTTCCTGGAGTGTTTGATTTTAACTCTGAAGAAATTGATTGGGCGTTTGTTAATTTGTCAAAACAATCAGCTATAGTAACTGATAAAAGTCGCAACTTAAAGTTAACTATTAATTATGATAGTAATTACTCGACTTTAGTTTTTTGGACGGTAAAAGGTAAGGATTTTTATTGTTTAGAACCTTGGACTGCTCCTCGGAATGCAATGAATACTGGTGAAAATTTATTAATTGCTGAACCTGGTAAAACTGTGGAAACAGTAATTAGTATAACAGCGGAATTAGGTTAGTTCTAAGAATTAACTTTTGTAGGGGCAACTTATAAATTGTCTCTACTCAGAGTTTCCTTTTATTTGTCTTTTTAAGGAGTAGGGTAACTTTCATTTATAGATGTAATAAATTGAGTTTTCCTATAGCTGCCAGGCTAGTAATGGGAGAAGTGTTGCTAATAATAATCATAGCAATTTTAGAGATTTTAGTGTTTCTATATCTTGATATGTATTTTTCCTTAATCATATTTTACACTGTGTGAGCTTTTTTACTCTCGATCAGACTTTTCAAACAGCCTCTTAGATTACAGCAGTTTTCATGTCGGTAGACCATAAGACGTTGCATGCAACGTCCCTACAAGGTTTTGGTTATGACGATGTAGTTCATTAATTTGAAAAGCGCTGTAATTTTAGAACATGAGTTGGAATTGGAGTTTAGACTAAATACCTGAAACCGACATAATGTGGGTGTTTTTTGACTCTTGAAGATCTGCAACTTTTCCCAAACTCGAAATTATGGTTTTGTAGGGTAAATAACAGTCAATCTCACCCACAATTATCCGATTTTTTGATGTATGAAAATAGCGTACCCTCTGTCATATTTCATCCTTTAGATATTCATAATTTAGGTGGAAAGCTGATAACTAATAACTCAAAAGGCGATCGCCCTGAAAACTTCTTTTGTTGAATAAAAAATCATGTCTATAGGCAAGCAACCCCTTCTAACATTATAATAATATCACAAAAATTCTGAGAAGGTGGAGGAAAATACTTTTACCCGCCTTCACCACTTTTTCCCCGGGAGCTCCACAGAATGACACAAAATAAAAATGCGGATATCCTTTATCATATATCATCATTTTGAGCAGATTCTAAATTTTCACAATTTAGGCAAAAAGCTGAATGCTTACGATAAAGCTTCTTTTGTGAGGAAATAAGGGAAAATTTTTATTATAGTTTTTGTTGGGGTTCACAGAAGTGAAACTCAACACTATAATTATCTAATTCTTCTTGGAGGCTAATTTTTCCTTCTAGCTGACAGCTGAATGCTTACGTTTTTAGAGTTAATTTTTGATTTAGTAATAATGACTGATGAAAAAGAAAAAATCCCCCAGGAGTTTTGGCAAGGAATAGAAGAGTTTAACAAACAAGAATTCTATAAATGCCATGATACTCTTGAAGCTTTATGGCTAGAAGCTGGTGAACCTGAACGAACTTTTTATCAAGGGATTTTACAAATAGCTGTAGGACTTTATCATGCAGAAAATGAAAATTGGCGTGGTAGTCTGATGTTATTAGGAGAAGGTATTAGCAAATTGAATTATTATCAACCTAGTTATTTTGGGATCAATGTAGATAAACTATTGATAGAAAGTAGTGAATTATTAAAATATTTGCAACAGTCTGGGCCTGAAAAAATTGTTGATTTTGTGCGATCGCTCGAAAATCAAAATGGTAAATACCCGCAAATATTAAAACTAACAGGACTTACGCAGGCAAACTCATAAACCCGGTTTCTCATAGATATTTATGTGTTAAAAACAATGATTTACTGTAGAAACCCGGTTTCTTTGCGTAAGTCCTGTTCATTTGCCTGAGGGTGTTTTTGTTTTTTTTGGACGAATGACTAAAACTCATCACTGCTGATTTGTGAGGTTTCAAGATCTTGGACATGAGCATTATGAATCATCTGTCCTTTTTGAGAGGCAGCTCTTACCGAAAAATTGGGTTTAAAGCCTCCCCCTTTCAGGGGGACTTTTGATTTTGTATATATTGTTTAAGGGTTTGAAGTGGAGCGCCCCCAACAGAAGCTACAAAATATGAAGGACTCCA
>JAKQYG010000345.1 GCA_023356515.1 Trichodesmium sp. MAG_R04
AATATTAGCCTTCAAATTAGCAGGAACAGACTTTAATACCTCCGTTATTATAGAAGAATCAATAGCAGCATCCCAAGTTAAATTCTGATTAATTCCTATATCCATACCCACACCAATTTTGATAACTGGTTGCCATTTATGTTCAGGAAAAATACTTTGAATAATTGTTCTTTCTTCACTAAACTTAAGGTTACAAGTTAAACGCCAAAACTTAGCTCCTGGTTGGGGACGCAAATTAACATTTAGAGTCAAATAATAAAAATTATAATCATCCTTCATTTGTTGCTTGACCAGATTATTTAACTCTATTCCAGCCTCTTTAAATCTTTTTTCTGTTAACTGAATTAACTCATTTTGAGGGTTGCCAAAACGAACTTCAGTTTCCTGTAAATCTTTAATCATCCTGGCAGTAATTCCTAACTTTTTACCACCAGCTAATACGCCCTCTTGTTTTTGGACTTCTGCAAATAGTTCTTGTAGTAAACTTTCTGCTTGAGCAAAATCAGGTAAATCAAATTTAGCATTCATTAATTTTTTATAAAAATATAAATTATCAAAACACAGCAAATTCCAATCTATAATTATATCTTGCTAATAAGATTTTAATCCTCAAATATTTTTTTTTAGTACAACTGTAGTCCTTGACAGATTTCAACTAATTATCCGGATGGCATACCCTAGTATTTGAAAATAGAAACTGAAATAAAAACTTTGTGTTGATGGGCGTGAAAAAATGAAACTATTTCAGAGTATCATCTCATTGTTAGTTACTGGTGTCACAGCGATCGCTATACCAAATGTGACATTAGCAACAAACCTCAAATTTGACTTAGAGTTTACCACATCAAATCAGAATATTTGGGGCGAGGAAAACAACAATTTTAGTTGGGATGGTGATAATGCTTCATTAGGAGTAGAGTGGAATGAGTCATTAGCAAAAAACTATTCTCTGCTTAAAAATACTGGTTGTGCTAAAAAAATTTGGGGTGTTTGTGTTTGGCCAAAAATTGAAGAATTAAATGTAGGTTTTAATGCTTTTACAGAAGGTAATTTAAGTTTACAAAATACCTTTAATTTAAACGGTGGTATTGTTGATGCTTTAATTCCAGTTGACTTATTTTTTGAAATTCCAGATTCACCTGTAAAAGCAGGAGAAATATTGACAATTAAATCAGATTTTTCTTTTGATGATAATTCTAGTTTTTCGACAAAAGGTATTAATTCTTCCTATGATTTAGATCTAATATTTGATGTAGCTACAGGAGTAGATATTGAACCTATAAATCAACTAGATTTAGGATTTGATATTGATCAAACAATCAATCTAGTAAATCTAGATGGAAATAATATTAATTTACAACTAGATGAAAAATTTGGAGCTTTTGATATTAGTTTACCTCAAGTCAATACAACTGGATTTAAATCTGAAAATTCTCTCAAAAATCAACTAATTTCATCTGGTGAAGATGAATTTATGAATGCAGCCATAGATTTAGATGGTCTAGCTAGCCTCTTATTTGGATTACCATCTTTGCAAGAAAAGCAAGAATTAGATTTAGGAATTTTTGGGAATCTTGGCTTCTCCTACAATCTTTTAGATATAGAAGCAGCAATAACTTTATCAATGCTCCAAGATTTCTCTTTAACCAGCGAATTACCAGCAATATTAAAGTTAGAAGACAACACAATAATCAACTTTAATATTGGGGATGAAATTTCCTTAATCATGCCCGATAATATAGGAAATTCCCTAGAAGTAGAAGCATTTATTGATTTTAATGCCTTATTTACCAATTCTACCAATTTAGGAATTGATTTTGGTCTAGATTTTATGGCAGGGGAATTTGGTTTAGAATTACCTTTTGTTGGGGATCAAAATCTAGGTCCTTTGTTTGAGAAAAATATTGGTATTTATGAGACTACTTTTGAGTTATTTGATAACACATTTCAATTAGGTGGTTTTAATCAAGAAAAAGTTAATTTCGAAATAGGAACTGTCCCAGAGCTTGAGCAGTCTCAAACACAAACTAGGTTGCTATCAACAGCATTCTTTCAACCAGCAGGAGATAGTTTTTTACCCAGCCAAATAAACCGGAAGCAAGTACATGAAGCTCGTTCAATAATAGGTTTATTAACATTAGGAATTTTTGGAGTTATTTTAATATTAAAAAATCAGGCAAATCTCCCAAATTCAGAAAAAAATATAAAATATTGATCATTAAATGAAATATTAAATCTCATTAATTAGCCACCTTTAATCATATTTATATGACTCAATATGGTGGTTAATTAATGCAACTAGTATTAGTATTTAATAAATATGAATTGCTAGCCAAATTGTTTCTATCTTTGAGTCAGTTGATATAATTTTATGTGGAGTTTTTGCGGGGATGAAAATATAACTATCTTTAACTAATTTTGATGTTTTGTAATTTATTTCCAATATAGCGGAACCTTGAAGTAATATTACCCATTCATCTTCATCTTGAATAAACTCTTCACTAGTAAAATTCAGGGGTGAAATTATTTTATTAATTTTGACGTTTTTATGGGATAGTAAATTATTAAATATCTCTTCCATGATTTTAATAAAATTCAGAACTCGGCAAAGGATCAGGCACTGATAAATAGATTAATCATTTGAAATGCAATACAATAACTTTGAAAGAATATAAATATTTTGTTATACTTGTTCCTCATAGAACTTACGTGGGTAAACCCACAAACCCGATTTTTTTGGTCTATTGTTAAAAATAACGATTTATCTAGAAACCTAGTTTCTTTACATAAATCCTAATTAAATTATATTCATATTAAATTTTAGGAGTAGTTATTCTAATGGTCAACAAAAGAATTTGGATATTTGTCTTAATTTTTACAGTTGTAAGTTTTTGGGCAATGAACATCTATCCAACTCAAGCAAACGAAAATACCGTTAATTATACCCTCACCGACTTAAACAACCGAGATTTTTCTAAGATGGATTTACATGGTACTTCCTTTGCAGGTGCAACAATTCGGAATGCAAATTTTGAAGGTGCAAATCTGCAAAACACAATTCTTACTAAAGCAGATTTTTTAAGGGCCAACTTAAAAGCCGCAGATTTCACTGGGACCTTTGCAGATCGAGTTAGCTTTGATGAAACTGACTTAACTAATGCTATTTTCACAGATGCTATGTTGATGAGTAGCACCTTTCGTAATGCAACAGTGACAGGAGCAGATTTTTCTGAAGCAATGGTAGACCGCTATCAGATAAAATTAATGTGTGAAAAAGCTTCAGGAAAGAACCCTATCACAGGAGTAGAGACTCGCAAAAGTTTAGGTTGTTCTTGAGTTAGCATCTAGAATTCTTAAACAAGAAAGAGATTAAGCAAAAAGCAATTTCTGTTTAATAACTGATTCAGGATTGCTATATACATAATTAACTACACATACTATATTTCTTTTGTCAATATTTGATAAAGAATAGTCATTGATATCCTCCCCGGCCTAAAGGCAGGGGGAAACAACCGAGCCTTAGCCCCTCGGGGGGTTGACATCTCACAGGCTGCTGCTACTTTGGCAGTAATCTTATGCTGGCCGACCTATCCGTTTTTTATCTCGGTAGGCCCACCCGCGACTAATATCTTTCTTGTGAACTAAACCTGTGGAAAAAAATAAACTAAAAAGTCGCCCGCTTATGGGCGAGGCTTTAAACCCAATTTTTCGGTAAAAGATAAATTTATGTTCCAACAAACAGTCTGGATAGCAAGACACGGAAACCGTATTGACTTTGTTAACCCTGAATGGTTCAATACTGCGAAAAGACCATACGATCCCCATCTTTCAGATGATGGCATCCTTCAAGCACAAAAACTAGCAAACCGTTTAATTGGGGAAAATATCACCCAGATTTTTGCTTCTCCTTTTCTGCGAACTGTACAAACTGCCAATGAAATAGCAAAAGTTCTTGATTTAACGATCAAATTAGATTGGGGTTTGTGTGAATGGTTGAATCCAAAATGGATGCTTACCATGCCAGAAACTCTATCTATAGAAAATCTTTTCCAAACTTATAACAGAATCGATCTTTCTTATAATGGAGTTACTGCCCAATATCCCGAAACCTGGGACGCTTGTATGAAGCGCACAGGAGAGACTTCTCAGCGCTTGGTAGCACAGTTCCCTACAGAAAATATTTTATTGATGGGACATGGTGCTTCAGTTGTTGGTGCTGCTGCTGGATTAGTTGGTAAAAATGCGGAGACTGAAGTTAAGGCTTCTCTTTGCTCTTTGGTCAAAATTGTTCTGCGAGAAAAACAATGGGTGATGGAATTAAATGGGGATACTTCTCATCTAGATAATAAAGAAACTACTATCAGGTTTGTTTAGTTAAGAAGGGGTAAGATAGAATTTAGAATTTAGAATTTATACCAATTTCATAAACTTAGACTACACGGCTTGTATTAATATTTATCAAATGATGTGTAGCCATACTTAAGGAAATTGGTCAGGACTTACTTGTTGCTTCTGTATATGGTGTATTTTTGATAATTATTTCCGATATTTACACTACAGTTAGTGTCTTTGCGTAAGTCCTGTTGGTATTAGAAGAATTTTTTCTCTGAACGAGGTATACAACAATAAGTCGTTTAGGTGAGCCCAGAAAGCAGATTTTTCATCAATACAAATTTTTGACAATAAAAATTACTGAAGTTAGGATATATTTTTTACAAAATTTGATTTTATGGCAGGACATAGTAAGTGGGCTAATATTAAACGCCAAAAAGCAAGAGTTGATGCTGTTAAAGGAAAAGTTTTCG
>JAKQYG010000346.1 GCA_023356515.1 Trichodesmium sp. MAG_R04
TCATCTGCTATAGCAATTATTCCCTTAGCAGGTTGGATGGGTACAGCAACTGAAGAAATTGCAGTTGTTCTTGGCCCCAACTTAGGTGGTTTATTAAATGCTACATTCGGCAATGCTACAGAATTAATCATCGGTATTATTGCTTTAAATGCTGGTTTAATAAGCGTAGTTAAAGCGAGTATTACTGGTTCTATAATTGGTAACTTATTGTTAGTAATGGGTCTATCAATGTTTTTAGGTGGACTCCGTTTCAAAGAACAACAATTTCAGTCAGTAGTGGCTCGCTTAAATGCTTCAGCAATGAATTTAGCTGTAATTGCAATTTTAGTACCAACAGCAGTAGATGCTACTTCCAATGGTATTAGTGAAAATACAATGCAAAATTTATCTGCTGCAGTAGCAATAGTATTAATTACTGTTTATATACTCACCTTATTATTTTCCATGAAAACTCACTCTTACTTATATGAGGTTGGTGTTGCAGGAAGTGAATCAGAAAAGTTAGATTCTCATAGTAAACCAGAAGAAAATACCGAGCATAAACCTAATTTGTTACTGTGGATTATAGTGTTATTGATAGCTACTTTAACAGTAGCATTTGAATCAGAATTACTGGTTGATTCTTTAGAAGAAGCTACTGCTTCATTAGGATTAACTTCTTTATTTACTGGTGTAATTGTGGTGCCAATTATTGGTAATGCTGCTGAACACGCTACAGCAGTAACTGTTGCTATGAAAAATAAAATGGATTTGTCTGTTTCAGTAGCAGTAGGCTCTAGTTTACAAATTGCTCTATTTGTGGCACCTGTATTAATCCTAGTTGGTTCATTACTAGGTCAACCCATGGATTTGAATTTTAATCCTTTTGAGTTAGTAGCAGTAATAGTAGCAGTATTAATTGCTAATTCTGTAAGTTCTGATGGTCGTTCTGACTGGCTAGAAGGATCTTTGTTATTAGCAGCTTATGCAGTTTTAGGACTAGCCTTTTATTTCCACCCTGTAATTGAAGGATTGAGTTAGACTGAGTTTAATTAATACCTTCTAAAAATCTAGACAACCTTCTTCTGAAAGTTTCCTACTCTCATATTCCCTATCTTTTAAAAATCTTTTTTGAGTAATACCTGAGTAATAAATGGGTTCCATAGTGCATATCTAAACAAGCTATTGTAGTTTGTATTTACGGGTACGGCAGGATTCGAACCTGCGACTCGCGACTTAGAAGGTCGCTACTCTATCCAACTGAGTTACGCACCCAAATTATTATGCAATATAATGATAATACATCTTAAATTGTAATTATTATACTTGGTTAAGATAATCTTAGGTCTAAATGAGAGAGGGAATTTTTTTTTCTTGCTTAGAAATATTCTCTGCTAAAGTGTACTTAATCAAATCAAGGACATTACTGTATTTAGTTATGGTTATCTGAACCATAACACAAAGTCTCCATAATTCCAACTCTAAAAAAAGAAAGTTAGGAAATAGGCCATGAGTCCGACGGAGTCCCGGAACTGTGAAGGGATAAACCCGAACTATAGCATCAGCTCAGTTTGGAAACATGTCACTGAATATAAATAGTTTATTATAATTCAATGGGAAACAGCGAACTTATCAATTAAGGTGTCTCTCAAATGAGAGAGATAGACATGTCCATAATGACTGCTCATGTCCAGATTATAAAATTTGAGGTTTCCAGACCCTGATTATATCAATTCTTATTAATTAGGCATAGTAAATAATGTTATTCCTTATCTTAATATTGAATCTTCTAAATTTATGCCTATTCTCTAATAGCATTTAGATAGACTTTCGGTAGAGGAGAGTCATTGAAAAGTAGGAGATGTTCAGTTGCGATATAGACTTGAACGTAGCCAAGAATCTAGCTATGACCTACAGTCATATCTTAATTCTACTAAGGCTATTACTTTTACAGCCTTTGGACGGATGATTCCCCACACTGCCAAAACAAAGCAGAAACAGCAATAGACAGTCAGTCAGTCAGATCTCGATTGTACTGATTTTTGTAGGATGGTTTCTGAGAAAGGATTACAATTACACCAAAGGTCCCCCAGATAATGATGAGAGTCTAATTTAAAGTGTCATGTTTATTCTGAAAAAGCAAGATGTTGAAATTACAAGTATTACACACCCCCAGCGGGAGCAAAAGATCCCTATTCTTAGTTATCAAGGACAAACTTTTCGTTTAATCAATGTTTTTAAGGGAGAACAAGCTGAAGAAGCGAGAGCTTTCTGGCGAGATTTAACAGATAATCGTGGTAAAGCTTGTGTTTTATTAGAAGAACCTGAGCGATATAGTGTTTGGGGTAAAATTCGCTTGGATCAACTTGCTAGGGAAAACTCAAAAGATGATGAAGCTGTTACTGTTGCTTGTATTCAAGGTTGTTTGTTGCTGGTACAAGCAGTTTTCTTTGATGTAGAAGATTTATTGGGCAATAGACAGGCAAAGTCCTTTCAGAGGGATTTTAGCAAAGTCCTTCAGGGGAAAAACTTTCCTGATATAGGTTCTTCCGATGTAATTAAAGCTTTATTGACAGGCGATCCTCTAACAAAATTACAACTACCTTCCTGGCGAGAAGTTCATCTTTATACTTTACTACAAGAAGTCCATCGTTTAGGGAAAGAATATTTTGGTAATTCTAATTTTGCTGAAGGTATTGACGAAATTCTGGAACCTATGTCTATTTCTGAGAGAACTCAGTTTATGGATTGGCTAAATCAATTTCCTGAAGGTCAACAATGGGTAGTTAAGTAATTTTAACATCACCGTAAGGCATAAGTGTAAAAATACTTTTTGAGCACACCCTTATTAATGTTTACTTGGTCTAATTTTTATTAATCTATTTAAGATTAATTAATCTTGACATTTTTAATAAAAAACTTTTAATTTCTTAGCCCATAAACTTTATAAAGATAGTAATATTTTTTCTGCTTTATAATTATTTTTCTCCTGATCAAAATCCCCTTTATTGAGGAGAAAATAAAACTAAAATTTTTAAGTAATGGGGATAAAATATTATTAAAAAGTAACCCTTTATCAGAATATTCCTATGAGCAGTATGTCAGAAAAATCATCTACCCTTACTAAGTCCTTATTTTCATCTCAGACTATTGTAATTACAGGTCTTATTTGGGGTGTATTAGCTCTATTATTTTTTCTACTATTTAGTGTACCTCTGCCAGGAGAAAAATTACCAATATGGTATTCTGTTGGCACTTATATATTTGAACTAGGGGCTTACTTAATAGCCACTATAATTTGCTTCAGAAATTGGCAAAGTCCTCAAATGGTTAGTGGTCGCAATGTTTGGATGGGTATTAGTTTGGGATTGTTATTTTACTTTATGGCTGGCGTTGTGTTTGGTTGCTGGGAACTAATCTGGGAACTAAACCCAGATGTATCATTGGCAGATATCTTTTACGTTTTTTCCTACATATTCTTAGGTTGGGGTATGACTCTAGCTATAACTTCCAAAAGGCTAAATTTAGAAGTTTGGCAGTGGGGGGTGTTGGTTGCAGTTGCAGTGGGAGGAGTTCTGTTGGCTATTTTTATAAATGACTCTTCATTTTTTGGCATATTATCTACGCCAGATGCTACAGCTTTGAAAGAGGTAGATATAATAGAAATAGAAAAGGTATCGATTAGTGTAGCTCCATCTTGGGTACTTGCTCTAGATAAGAAATTAGAACCTTTTTCAGAAGTGTTGAATTTATTCTATATTATTGCCGATGTATTTCTACTAATTATTGCCACAGCCTTGCTTTTAGCTTTTTGGGGAGGGCGTTTTTCTCAGTCCTGGAGGATGATTGCTGCTGCTACATTTTCACTATACATTGCTGATATGTATTTTAAGTGGGCAGATGCACAGCTTACTGTAGAATATGAAAGTGGAGGTCTGTTAGAGGTATTTTTTGTATTTACTGCAATTTTATTTGGAATAGGTGCAGTCCTAGAATACGATATCTCAACTCGTTCTCGCCAGAGTAGACGCAGTAGACGCAGTAGTTCTTCGTAATCAGAAAATTATATCTCAAGCTTCCCCTTTCAAGGCGATAAAAAAGAAACTTTAGTATTTAAAATTTCCTACTGAAGTAAGAGGTTAATTAGCTATTACTTATTTAAGTAAGTTGGTATTAAAATTTATAGCCTCGGGTAAGGTAGAAAAAAACTGTTCAAACCCAAAATGTGACAAATAGCCTTGAAATATCCATCATAAAAGTCGTTCTATCTATCAGGTGACCCAACTAGTTTTTGACCCCAGTTTTCATCCTTTTAAAGTTTGCCGAATTTCTCGTTGTCCAATGCTATAAACCAGTAAACATATAAACAATGAATTTACAAACAACTGATTTACTGTTACTAGCTGATGAAGAAACAGCACCAGGGAAGACTAAAATTCCACCACGAAAGCCAAAATGGTATGACACATTTAATTACATAGCTAATCCTGATCGCTTCTGTCGTCAAAACTTGCAAAAATACGGTCCTATATTCAAAACTAGTGTTTTTGGTGGAACCACAGTATTTGTGGGAAGTGCTAGAACGAATAAAATGGCATTCAATGGGGATAATGAATATACAGAAATTGTATTGCCAGCAACAACAATGGAAATGTTTGGCGAGTACAGTCTATTTCAACGTCCTGATTTACATACTCAGCGCAAAACAGCATTAGCACCTGGTCTTACTGGCGCAACATTAGCAGGATATATTCCCCATATTAATAATATTATTTATCAAGGCATCAAAACATGGGGTAGCAAAAAAATTC
>JAKQYG010000347.1 GCA_023356515.1 Trichodesmium sp. MAG_R04
AACATTTGCTATATAGAGATGCTTTTTTCTTAGTTTCTGGTAATATTTAACCGCATTTTTTGATGCTTCTATTCCAGCACGACGGTTGCCTAGCACCTTATTCGAGTTTCTGAACTGTATCTATCCAAGCTTGATTTTCGCTCTTAGGGAAAGTTGACCTATAGCCTAAGCAGTCTATAGAGATTATGGTGTGAGGCTAATTGGCACTCTAGCTAATTATAAGCCATTCCAGAAGGAAGATGAGCCATGGGATTGACTGCTCCATTCCCCTGAGGATGAATTTCAAAATGTAAATGAGGTCCAGTGCTACGCCCTGTACTGCCCATTTTAGCAATCAACTCACCCTGAGAAACTTTTTGACCTTTTTTAACCAAGATTTGACTGTTATGAGCATAAATTGTCAGGCTACCATTGGGATGCTGAATTTCTACTAGATTACCGTATCCTCCACTATTCCAATCAGCATAAGTAACAATGCCAGGAGCTGCTGCAATAATTGGTGTTCCAGTAGGTGCTGCTATATCAATACCTCTATGCATTCTTCCCCATCGCCAACCATAACCTGACGTAAGAACTCCTCGTGCAGGCCAGGTATACCCCGTGAATTGCATTGAGTCATCAGGTAAATAAGTATCAGCTTGGCCTAGAGGTGGCCAATCTGGAGAAACCATTTTTCCTATTGAAGGACTATTAAGAATCTGATCTACATTGCTTCTCATTGGTGCTGATGCTGCTGCCATGAGCGATGACTCTTGATCTTTACTAATCTGACCTGCTACAGGTGATTCTTTCATGACTATAACAGGATGGCTTCTTTCTGGTCGATTAGTTTCTATCTCTTGAGACCATTGTCTTGTTTGAGTGTTACTAATTTCTAGTTGATAAGTTGGCTTTAAGTCTCCATTATTGACATTTTTGTTTATAGGAACTTGATTATTAGTAGATATGTTATTTTCTGAAGATAGTGGTTCAGGTACTAGAGTATTTATTGATTCTGAATTAGTAAGCTGAGATTCTTCAAAATATTTTTGATCATTATATTCCTGTCTTAGTCTAGTAATTTCTGACCTTAAAC
The DNA here is from genome assembly GCA_023356515.1 of Trichodesmium sp. MAG_R04. Taxonomy (GTDB): domain Bacteria; phylum Cyanobacteriota; class Cyanobacteriia; order Cyanobacteriales; family Microcoleaceae; genus Trichodesmium. The sequence goes on from JAKQYG010000347.1 coordinate 1,076, forward strand.
GATTAACATAAGGATTTTCTTGATTATCAGTTTGAGTTACTGGTATTAATTTACTATCTTGAATCTCTCTATTCACTGGCAATGAATGAACAGATTGGTTATTACTAGGATGGATTTGAGTTTCTAACTTTTTCGAAAAATTTGAGCTAGATATTTGTGATGTTAGATAATTAGGCCATACTTTGCCATTAACTAAGGAAGTTTTGGAGCTATGTGTATCAACGGACTGTCTTGAAGTTATAAATTCTTTTGATTTGTGATTGATTTGATATTCTTGGTTTGCAGCTTGAAAGGAAGAAACAAAATTTGAACTATCTATTATTGAAACTTTAGGTTCACTAACACTGGGTCTACTATATGACGAATAATCAGATTTTATAATAGATATTTTGGCTTCTGGAAAATCAGTGTAATTGTTTGTAGTTTCTAGGAAAGATTGTGTAAATTCTTGTTTTCCAGAAAAAGCAAAATTTCTACCTTTAGAAATTGGTAAAGTTAATGGTGTAAGAAATGTTTGCTGAGGAATTTTCAGTAATTTTGCAGCTTCAATTAAGTCTGGATCTTTGATTTGATTAATTTTGGCCAATGACCCAACAGATACATTATGCTGATTAGCAATTAAACTCAGTGTGTCCCCGACACGCACCTTATAAACTAAAGAAATTGGTGTAGATGTTATATCTGAATTAATAACCACTACTTCTTCTAGTTTTGCGCCTCTATTATTAATAGACTCTTGAGGAATATTTACTGGATCCTCAGCTACTTGTTTAGGGCCATAATTATTATTTAGTTTAGGGTTAGCAATTTCTATTACTGGTTTTGCCACAACTAAATTTGTTGGTTTCTGGTATGTATCTTTTTCTAGGAGTTTCTTTTTTGATGGGTTAAAAAGATTTCCTAAAGATTCGGAGACTAAATCTCCAGACTTCCATTCCACCAAACTTTTTACTGGGGTATTTTTTTGTTTTAGAACAGGGTAAATTCCTGTTTTAAACTTCTCAACTGGATGGCTATGATTACTTATAGCTTTCTGAACTTTTACTGTGCTTAGAATTTCTAAAGGAGGCAAATTATTGCTTTGTCCTTGATTCAGGTTTTTCTGTTTTAGCTCCACAGATAAAAAAGAACTATTTCCTAGTTGTTGGTCTGAGAGCATAACTGTTTCAGATTGAGTTATACCTACTTTAGAATCCCTATTTTCCTCAGTATTTACATAAGCCAATTTTTCCAGCAGTAGACCTTTTGAGCTCTTAACCCCAGTCGCATTTAGTTTTGGAATTCTTATTTCATAAGAATATTGTTGATTTGTATCTACTTGAGGAAGTTCTGCTGCTATTGCACAGTCACCTTCCCCAGGGAATAAGATGCCTGATGCACCCATTGTGGTTGAGATAGCAGCAAGTCCAATCATCGCTGCTGAGGAACAGGCCTTGCTACTACCAATATTTACTTGTTTTGTCTGTTTAATACTTGCTTCTGTGTTAATTTCACACTGAGCAACAGACTTATTTTTATTCGGAAATGTTCGTTTCATAGAACGACCTCCTATCAAAAAACGTTTAACTTTCCTGAGCCTTTTTCTTGTCAATAATATGGGTCACCTAATTTTAGACCCATCTTACTTCTAGTCATTTAGGCTTAGGCTAGGTTATCTTGGTTTTATAAAAAAAGCAAGAGCAATCATAACTTAATTTATATACCATTACCAAAAGAAAAGTAAATAATTAACTTTTTACCAACTATACCAACCGAATAAGAGCAATACAGTTGAACCCAGTTTGCTATTATCTTATTTTTAATTGGTAATTAGTCTAGTTATATTTTTTACATTTTTTTACTTATACATTTAGATAACCTCTAGATTCAGAAGAGGATTTCAGGAGGAAATATAATCAAATTTTGGATTACAAGAACTTGCTATATTTTATAACTGTTAGGGTTATAAGAATTTCTTATAGATATGGACTTGAGCTGGCCAATCAAACCTCAAAGTCTTAAACAAGTAAACCACTTTCGTACTTCATAATATAACACAAAAAGATACATAAATCATCATCAGAATTTGAGCCAACAAATATATTGGTGAAGTAGGGAGTTCTGTTCGCAGCAGAAATACACAGGGGCAATTATATTCCATTGAGGGCATCAAGCAATTTTCCTGTAGCAGGTAGTGCGATCGTCCGCGGTGGCATGGGAAGGCAGATCACAGATATAATAGCGGTGTTAGAGATTAATTATCAGTAAGCATTTAGCTGACTACTAATAACTGAATGCTTACAATTATAACCATTCAACTAACTATCTTTACAAGACTTGCCAAATATTGATCGTTTTGTCATTACTCCCACTCGCTAAACTCATACCATCCTGACTAAACACCACCGAAAACACATCGCTAGAATGACCATTAAGAGTTTCCAGTAATTCTCCAGTCAAAACATCCCACAAATTAATAATGCCATTGCGGTACCCGCCCGCAACTATTTTTCCATTCGGACTAAACCCCACTGATAAAACATCACTCACACCATACTTCAAATGTTGTATCGGTGTGGAAATAAGTTCCCCTTCATAAAACTGCCATAACTTAATCGTACCATCTCGACTACCACTCCCTAAGACTCCCCCATCTGGACTAAAAGTTAGCGATCGCACCCAATCTGAATGAGCTTTAATTGTAAATAACTCTTTCGCCTTTTGCAAATCCCATATTTTAATAGTTTGGTCGCGACCACCACTTGCTAAAAATCTATCATCTTTATTAAAAGCAACAGTATAAATCCGGTCTTGATGGCCAACCAAGGTAAACCAGCGTTTCGCCTTCCGCAAATTCCAAATTTCAATCCCTTGATCCCTACCTCCACTCGCCAAAATTTGATTATCTGGACTAAACGCCACCGTATCCACCCAGTCAGAATGACCAACAAGAGTAAACCAACGCTTACCTTTCTTCATATCCCAAATTTCAATAGTTTTATCACGACTACCACTCGCCAACATTTCTCCATCCGGACTAAATGCTACCGAATTTATCGAGTTACCATGACCAGTAAGAGTAAACCAACGCTTACCTTTTTTCATATCCCAAATTTCAATAGTTTTATCACGACTACCACTCGCCAACATTTCTCCATCCGGACTAAATGCTACCGAATTTACTGAGTCAAAATGTCCATTTAAAGTCAAGACACATTTCCAAGTTGACTGTTGTGGTTGAGGAATGACTGTGGGCTGTAGAATATGAGGTGGTGCAGTGATCGAATTTGTAGGTTGTTTTGTTGATGCTTTAGGAGGTGTATATGTCGCCATAGATGGTCTAGTAGGAGCTGGAGATACTGTTGGCCTTCTAGTTGGGAATGTTGTAGATGGAGGAATAGTAGGAAGTGTCTGGTTTGGGTTTAATTCCTTCATGACTTCCGCAGCAGACTGGTAACGCATTTGGGGGTTAGTTGCTAGCATTTTATCAATAATTCTCCCTAACATACTATTCATAGATTGACTTAAATAATCTCGCCATACCCATTTATCTTTCATCACATCAAATAAATCAAAAGGAGATATTTGAGTCAACAGATAAATACAAGTTACCCCCAAACTATAGATATCACTGGCAAAAATTGCATGACCTCTTACTTGTTCTGGGGCAACATATTCTGGACTCCCAATTATTGTTCCTGGTTGCATTAAAGAAGTTCCAGTAATA
>JAKQYG010000348.1 GCA_023356515.1 Trichodesmium sp. MAG_R04
GCAAGCTTTTGAACCCACATCACTCAAAAAAAATCGGGTGATACTCGCTTATTAACCTATTGATTTGTGATGACTTCCTACCCCATACTATGAGTCTAAATACTTGCTCAAGTTTTACCACCTTTGCATACTACATTTTGTCGTGCGGAATGTGGGCTAAAACTAAGTCAAAAAGAAGAGATACGCTATATATAGCGTATCTGCGTCATTCCCGACCATATTAACTTTGCTCCCTATTGCGAAAGCCCCATGCCATGTCCAAAAGTTGTGTCCAATGCTTCTGTAACTTTTTAGGAGTACATTTAATAGCAGTAGCGATCGCTTTTTCATCTTCACCTGTTCGCTTAAGTTGTAAAATTTGCTGTTGCTCAGGAGAAAGTGTGGCTAAGAAAGCATCCCATTGTTCAGTAGTCATACCTAATTTTTGGTCGATATCAGCACCTAACCACTGATGCACTAGCTGCCAATTTTGAGAACGAGCAAATTTTTCCACATGATACTTAAAACGCTGCTGTAAATAATCACGTTGGCGAGTGGTTAAACCCAACTTCTTATCAATATCAGAGGCTTGATAATCTTCTAGTTTTAACCGTAGATAATCAATACATTGGTTTTGGCCAGCAGCGCTCAAATAATTAATTAACTCAGAGACCACGCGATCACGTAATACCGCTTCAGCAGGATCAACAGTTTCAGAAACCATTTGCTCTCTCACTTGTTGCACTGCAGAAGAACGACTAAAAGCTTGTGCCTCTTCACTTTTGGGAGACTCGACCGCCATTTCAATATCAAGAGCAGTTTCAGGAGGTAGACCTTTTGCAAAACCTTGTGCTCTCAGCACAATTAATCTCTGACGATTTCTACCAGGCAAACCGATTTGGCGTTTAGCATACTGTTCGGTAAACGCCATATATTCGGCCAATTCTAACTTGAATTTAGGAGTGTAGCTTTGCTCTAGACCGTGTTCTCTGCGGAAAGCTCGCAGAGACTCAATGTAAAACCCTTGTAAAAAATCCTCAATTAAGTTATAGCGACCTTGGAAATTTAACTGCGCTGCAAAACAAGCAATATGACGATAAACTATAGAGCCTAATAGAGAGTGTAATTCTACCCGGCCTTGCTGAGAACCGAGTTTATAATATTGTAAGCACTTTTGCCAACGATGACGAGCTAAACTAAGTTGCCAAGAATGAACGTCACCAGAACTTTGAATCCGATTACTCTTTAAGCAAACCCGTTCTACTTCTTTAGCTATACGTATAGCAACAGTTTCAGCTTTTGCAGGTTTAGTTTTGGCAGTCTCTTGCAATTCTTTTAAAACTACAGCAGTTAAAGCTTCAGTATTCATTCCTAGTACATTATTAGCTGTAGTTTGATGTTCAACTTGGATATTATTAACTTCTGTAGTAGTAGTAGAGTTATTAGTTAGGGAGTTGGGAGAATGAGCAATCTTAACAGTCATTTTATTTTACCTCTGAAAATGCAGCCTAAGTTTATGAAAGTGTAGAGTTTTTGGTGTTGGTTGAACTTGTTTGATTTGTTCCTCACCTCTACACTTATAACTATAGGAAAGCTCACCCAACTATTTGTAGAGGAAAGTTCCAGTTTTATGATGTGGTTTGATTCTTAATCATTAATTCTCTCCCTCACCATCATAAATATATTTTCCGGATTCAGAGCAAAAACCTTTGAAAGCTTTATATAGATGAGAAATCAAGACTTTCCTCACAAAAATATGTGAATTATGAGGAACTATGACAATAATTAAATTGACAGTGCCACCTGTGTGTCTGTTAGTTAGACTTTAGGAAACAACAAGTCCAAATAATGTACCTAACTGCTTCATCAAACTAAATATAAAAGATTAGAATTTGTGATATTTCGATTTTGACTTCCTACTTTTACAGTAAAATTAAGTAGTAAGAGCTTTACAGGCCATTCAATTCATTGGTGTTCCCAGTGGCCCAAAACCACAGGAAAGAATAAACTGGGCAGTCAACCCGATTCCTTTTTTTTGTAAGTAAATACAGCATTGTAGTGGACAAATAATGTACAAGATTTCTTGCTTGTGCTGGAGAAATATTGCCCGCCGAATGTGTACTTCATAGTAGGGAGAAGTGCTATATTAACCGATCAGAGATGTTACAGTTTCAACTCCAAGACCTTGTCGAATCAGATTTGGCTCTTGGCCAGTTAAATCAAGGATAGTAGATACTTGGTATCCTGGGTTAGAACCATCATCGATAATTATATCCACTAGATTTTCTAGACAATCAAACAATTCTGCTTTACCTGTAACTACTTCTATTTTCATCGGGGCCATTCCTTCAGCATCACTGGTAATATGGGCTGATGTAGAAATAATAGGATTTTCTAAAGCCTCTAATAAAGCCAAGCAAACTTGATGATCTGGAACCCGAATACCCGTTGTTTTACGTTTTGGACTCATCACTAGACGTGGCACTAATTTTGTAGCAGGTAGAACAAATGTGTAAGGGCCAGGAATTAAACGTTTAATAATACGGTAGGCTGAGTTACTCACGATAGCATAATTAGCAATGTTGGATAAAGAAGAACAGAGGAATGTTAGAGGCTTTTCATTAGATAATTGCTTAATTTGCCTAACTTTCTCCACAGCAGATTTAACAGAGAGGTCACAACCTATTGCGTAAACAGTATCCGTAGGATAAAGCATCACTGCCCCATCTTTAAGATCACTGATAATTTTTTCTACACGTCTTTGTTGGGGGGTATCAGGATGAAGTTCGTAAAAAGTTGTCATTTTTTTTAAAATCAACAGTTATTTCAATGATCAATTATCAGTACCAACCCCTAAAGTATACCCTTAAAAGTGGCAGAGACCTGATTTGTGGCTCAAAAATAAAAAGTTAAATTGAAACTTTTATTTTTGGTTAGTTCTAAAGTACTGAGGATAAAGGATATCCTTACTATTTCAAAAATATCTAGTATTTTCTTTATTCAAATTTAGGATAGTGGTACTGATCACTAATAACTGAGTTTTCTAATTTATGAACAAAATAGCTTACCTTGAATGTCCCACTGGTATTGCAGGGGATATGTGTCTGGGTGCTTTAGTCCATATAGGTGTTCCTCTCAACTATCTAATAGAACAACTTAATCTTTTGGGTATTTCCCAGGAATATCAGTTAAGTACAGAAAAAGTCCATCGTAATGGTCTAGTAGCTACGAAATTTCATGTTAAACTAACTCATGCAAATCCTAAAGATGGGGAATCTCTAACTTTTGATCGCCATCATCACTATTATCAGACTCATAACCGCCATTTGCCAGAAATTGAAGCACTAATCAAAAACGTAGGGTTGCCTCAACGTGCTAAAGCTTGGAGTTTGAGAGTATTTCGCAAGTTAGCAGAAGCAGAGGGAGCTGTACATGGTATTACTCCAAACCAAGTACATTTTCATGAAGTAGGGGCCACTGATGCTATTATTGACATTGTGGGGACTTGTTTGGGGTTAGATTGGTTGAATATTGACCAACTATATTGTTCGCCCCTGCCTATTGGTGGGGGAACTGTCAAAGCAGCTCATGGTCAATTACCTGTACCTGTACCCGCAGTGTTAAAACTTTGGGAGTTGCATAGTGTTCCGATTTATAGTAATGGTATTGAAAAGGAATTGTGTACTCCTACAGGTAGCGCGATCGCTTGTACTTTTGCTAGTAATTTTGGTCCCCCACCACCAATGTCTTTGCAACGGGTAGGTTTAGGAGCAGGTTCCCAGAATTTAGCTATTCCTAATATTCTTCGTTTGTGGATCGGTGAAGGAAAAATTAACACTCAAGATGCTCAAACTACAAAGTTTGACGCTCCCACTTCCCAACATCTGCACTTAGAAACTGTATCAGTGCTAGAAACCCAAATAGATGATTGTTCTCCTCAAGCGATCGCCTATACTTTTGAAGCTCTGTTTGCTGTGGGAGCGTTAGATGTTTTTAGTCAACCTGTAACGATGAAAAAATCTCGCTTGGGAGTTTTACTAACTGTTATTTGTAGATCAGAAAAGTTGTCTGCTTGTGAAGAAGTAATACTTCGAGAGACTACAACTTTGGGTATTCGTCGTTCTATTCAACAACGGAGTATTTTGGAGCGAGAAATTCATCAAGTGCAAACAGAATATGGGGCAGTGCGATTAAAGGTAGCAAAGAAGGGGCAGAAAATTGTGAATGTGCAACCGGAATATGAAGATTGTGCTGCATTAGCTAGAAAGAAAAATATACCTTTGATGGAAGTGCAGAAAATCATATTGCAGAGTTGGTATGGCGCTACGGGCAAGTCAGAAGTCAACCCTCTCTTATCCTCAGGACGTCTTTATTCTCCACCCCCAAATTTCGGGTTGGAGATCTAAAAGCCTTTCATCATCAGATATCGTGCCATTTTTTTCTAAGATTAGACATTTTCAGAGAAATAGGACTTACACAAAGAAACCGGATTTCTGGATTCGCCTGTGTAAGTCCTGATAAAAACAGGACTTACGCAGAAGCACTATATATAGTAGGGGTTGACGGCCGTCAAACCTTACAGATGGTGTATTTTTTCAAATTTTGCGTAAGTCCTGAAAAAAAGAGACTGGCTACCGTTCAGGAGGGGGCCCTGACCCCTCCTGAAGGTCATCTTTTGCCTTCTGTCTCCGTGCTTCCTGCCTTCTCAACAACAATAATCAGGCCCATAAACCTGGTTTCTTGGTTGGTTTGTGTAAGTTCTAATTGGCACACTA
>JAKQYG010000349.1 GCA_023356515.1 Trichodesmium sp. MAG_R04
CTATTTTCACAGGTTTATAGTTGACATGATTTTCTATGTTTAATATTTGTCCAACTTGATAGCCTTGAGAATGACTGATAGTTACTACATAACCAATTTTTGGGTCAAAAACAGCTATAGCACTATATTGATGAGCTAATTTATTAGCTATGAAAAAACTCGCTAAAACTGTTGAACGTCCGTAAATTTTTAAAAGTTTTTTACCGCCTGATAACTTCCCGGAATTAATTAAATTTTCTAACTGTATTTTTGCATCCTTGAGAATTTGATCCCCATCTACTTCCCCACCATTTTTTATTCTTGCAACTAAAATATCATCTTCCCAATATGTTAAAAATGATGGTTCCATTGAAGGGAGACGAGGTACTTGGATAGTTTCACCCGTTTGTAAGTTAATACGAGTTCCTAGAGGATAGTCCGAAGTTGTGCTGATCACGACAACATATGCATTTAAACGAGTGTCGGAAACAGCGATCGCTCTATATAAATGTCCTAGTTGATGAGCAAAAGTATAACTTCCTAATACAGAAATACGCCCGTAAATTTTAAGCAGTTCTCCTCCTTTAATTTCTCCTGTAGAAATCATTTGCTCTAGTTGTTTTGCTATATCTTTGACAATTTGGTCTCCATCAACTTTAATAGCTTCACCGGAAGGAGTCTTGGCAAAATCTACTTTTATAGTATCTTTTTCTAAACGAATATTGTAGGAACTCATGTATTTCCTCCTTTTTATATTGACTTTTTGAGTTTATACTGCCCTGGAAAGGGGGTTTTCTATAACTTGGTACTATATAAACAGAACTTAGGCAGAACTACTATATCTAGTTTGATATTTTGCATAAGTCCCGATCAAAAGCATTCAGTAAAATTAAAATAATGACAATAGCTGACAATTTTGATTTTCCCCCTAATATTGAAATTTTACAGAGATTAGCAAAAGGTTCTTCTTTAAAACAAACCTTACCTAAGGCTGTACGTCTTTGGGTAATTTTACGTTCTATATATGGTTCTCAAACAGATCCAGTTAAAATAGAATTAGAGAAGGAATTTACTTATAAGGACTGGAGCCAAAGTTTTTTCGCAGACTTTGATAATCATAAAAATTATAAAGTCCCTGAAAAATATGACGAGAATTATCCTTGTACTAAAACGATTTCTGATTGGCTATTTGAACCTATAGTCGGTTCAAATGAACAGGAATGGAAAAGGTCATTTATTCAGTTTTGTTCCATTACTGAACAAGAACTAAATAATTTATTAAACTTTGGTTCAACTTCTGTAGATAAAAAAGAGAAACTTCGCTTGTTTGCCCAAACTAGAAGAAATTTTCACAATGATTTTAAAGCTTTAGTTTCAATGGGTTTTTTACAGGTGAAAAAATTCAAAAGTAATCATGATTTAAACCCTCCTGCAACTCAATATATTAAGGTTTCATCATTGCCAAAACTTCTCAGGGATTCACCTTCACAAGAAGTTATTGAAAATGAATATGTGGGGGATATTATCCAAAATGATTTGGCTGATTTTTTTGATGATTTTAGTCGAAAAATTAATAATGAACAGCGCTTTTTTTTAGACCTTGAATATATTGTACATCATGATTTATCACGGAAAATAAATGATTTCCGGCAAAAACTTAAAGAGATTTGGGCAAAACAACCAATTCCTCCCCTAAAAATTACTTATGTTAGTGCTAGAAATAATCAAGCTCGTAAAGATAATGGGAAAGATTATATAGTCTATCCTGTTTGTATTTACTATTCTCAACGTGCCCCTTATCTATTTGCTTATGGTCAAACTCCAGAGAATAATAATGGTACCATAATAGATTGGTATGATTATCGTATTGATAGAATCAAATATTTAAAGGTGTTAGAATGGAATGATGTTAATTTACCTAATTTTTCTCTCAAAGTTTGTGAACTAAAAACACCTACAGAAATAGAAAAGAAGAGAGGTGAAGCTTGGGGATTTAATTTTTATAGACCTAAAGATGTTCTTATAATTCGCTTTAATATTGACTTTCATAATCTGTATATTAAAGATACGGAACGAGAAAATTTCTTTACAAAGATTTACCATAAAATGGCTCAAAATTTTATTACGCGTTCAGAGGATAATTTAGAACGTCGATGCGAGCTTTTAAGAACTATACAAGCTCATCCTCGTGATATTTATTATCGAGTTTATTATCGTAGAAACGATTATGATATTATTATGCGTTTGAGGGCTTGGGGACCAAATGTTGAGGTTTTATATCCTTGGGATCTACGTCAAACTATGAAGGAAGATATTGAAAAAACTTGGGCTCTTTATCGGAGTTAGGAATTAGAATTAAATGAAACTTTCACATCGTTTTGAAGAAGCTTTAATATTGGCAACTCAACTTCATGCTGATCAAGTTAGAAAAGGTGGTGGTGTTCCTTATATTAGTCATCTCCTTAGTGTGGCGGCCTTGGTTTTGGAAGATGGTGGGGATGAGGATGAGGCGATCGCTGCTCTTTTACATGATGCTGTGGAAGACCAAGGGGGGGAAAGGACTCGTCAGTTAATTAGGCAAAAGTTTGGAGAGAGGGTTATTAGTATTGTTGATGGTTGCACGGAATGTTTCGGAATACCTAAACCACCTTGGTGTGAACGGAAGTTAAAGTATTTGGAAAATATGCGCTCTGCTTCTCCTTCTGTGCTGCGAGTTTCAATGGCGGATAAATTGCATAATGCTCGTTGTACTTTAGCTGGTTTGTATCAAGAAGGTGATACGGTGTGGCAAAAGTTTACAGGGGGGAAAAACTGTTTTTTATGGTTTTACTACAGGTTGCTGGAAATTTATCAACAAAATAGTTCTAATTTCTTGAAAAGAGAATTGGAGCAGGTTATTCGTCAGTTAGAAAAATAACAAGAAAACTCTTTTTCGATATTAATGTCATCATTTCTATATCTACTGTGCTGAGAAATTTAAAAATGTAGGTTGGGTAGAACGATAGTGAAACCCAAGACACTTTTGATAATAACAGAACTTATGCACGGGTGCTATACGAGGGTGAGGGCGAATGTCATTTGTCCCTACATATGGCGTTTTCAAGGTGAAGCGTGGGTAAGTTCTGAATAAATAATTGACAAAGCTCAATTTTATCTAATTTAAAAACAGCTCAATGCCTGCTAAAGACTTTGATCATAATACTGTAAAAACTGCTTTAATTAAAGATGGTTGGACTATTACTAAAGACCCACTAATTCTCAGAATTGGTACTCGTAATATTCAAGTTGACTTAGGTGCTGAAAAATTGATGGCTGCGGAACGAGGTGCAACCAAAATAGCTGTTGAAGTCAAAAGTTTTATCAGTCCTTCTTTAATTAATGAGCTGGAAAAAGTATGGGGACAATTCTTTTTCTACAGTAGAATTCTTCAGAAACAAGACCCATCACGCCTAATATATTTGGCAGTCGAGGGCGATATTTTTGCAACTTTATTTGAGGAGGAAGCAGGAAAACTTTTATTAGCTGAACCTGGTTTTCGCCTGTTTACTTTTGATGCTTTGATGGAGGAAATTATTCAATGGAAACCACAGATCAACTCTTAGATATAGAGGGGTGGCGCGACACTCTCTCAAAAATCTTGCAATACTATGCTGATATTCCTTACTCCTATGGTGATGTGAAAACTTTTGTAATTATTAGTCAAGACCGCAACCATTTTATGTTACTCCATGAAGGATGGGAAAATCGTCGTCATGTCTATGGTACTATTGTTCATGCAGAAATTCGCCTTGAGAAAATTTGGATTTATTACGATGGTATTGAGGATGGAATTACGGAGGAACTTGTGGCTGCGGGGGTACCGAAGGATATAATTGTACTTGCTTTTCATCCTCCTGATGTTCGTGAGTATACGGGGTATGGAGTTGGATAGCGGAAGTCAGAAGTTTGAAGTTTGAGCTCATCTCTGACTAGGACTTAGGTAAATTCACCTTGAAAACTCTATATTTAGGGATGAATGGCATTTGCTATCACTGGATGTAATGCCGGTCTGTAAGTCCTGATATCTTAAAAGTAATATTTATCTAAAAAAAAACTAAATAACTAAAATACGATGGTTTTACGAAAGATTTTTGCTAATTTTTATCATAACCAGGTATCTGACTCAACTAATGTAGTTGATATATTCCTGAATTTAGATAATTTTATTCAAGCTTTTGCTAATGTTGCTGCTAAACAAGGTAGTGCTGGAATTGATCATGAAACTATTAGTGATTTTGAACAAAATTTGCAGGTTAATATTTCTCAACTTAGAGATGATGTTGCTAATAATACATATGAAGTTCTTCCTTGTAAACAGATTTTGATTTCTAAAAATGATGGGAATTTTCGAGAGTTAAGGGTTCCTACTATTAGGGATAGAATTGTACAACATGCTTTTTTAAATGTTTTTAATTCTGTGGTGGAAAAAGATTTTTCTGCTGTTAGTTTTGCTTATCGTCCTAATTTATCTTATTTGGATGCTGTTAATGAAGTTGCCCGGTGGCGAGATGAGGGTTATCGATTTGTTTTGGATGCTGATATTACTAAATTTTTTGATAATATTAATCATCAAATTTTATTAAGGGCGGTGCGAAAATATGTGGATTCTCCAGGAATTTTATGTTTGATTAAGGCTTGGATTTCTGTGGGTATTTTAACTAAAGAGGGTGTTATTAAAGCAGAGAAAGGGATTCCCCAAGGAGCTGTTATTTCTCCTCTTTTGGCTAATATTT
>JAKQYG010000035.1 GCA_023356515.1 Trichodesmium sp. MAG_R04
CAACTATTCCATTAACACGAGTTTCTCCATCATCCTCAGAAAACTGTATTTCTCTAACTTTTTGCCTAGTATAAATTTTAGTACCCCGTGCCTCCAAATATTCAACAATAGGTTTGTGGAGATATTCATAAGGAGAACCATTCAACATCCGCAATATAGATGCTTCTGTTTTTGCAGCAAACAATTGGAATATTGTCAACATACATCTGGCAGAAATATTATCTGCATCAATGAAACCCAGAGCATAAGCAATAGGGTTCCACATTCTTTTGATACTTCCATCAGAACCACCTTGGCGACGAAACCAGTCTCCAAAACTAACTCGATCCAAATCTCGGATAGTTTTCATGGCCCCATCAAAATCTATCAACCCTCTGACTATAGGACTGGTGCCCAGAGCAATTGCATTTTGTAGTTTATCTTGCACAGATAGCTGAGATGTGGTAAAGAAAGCTTTTAATCCATTAAAGGGTGCTCCCGTGAGGAAGCGAAAATCTAGAGAACCTGTTTTGCCTCCTTTATTAATAAAATTGTGAGTATGTTCTTTCAGACCGAGATTTTTAAGGGCTCCGACTTTTTTCATTAACTCAAAAAGTTGGTAGTAACAGCCAAAGAACACGTGTAAACCCATTTCTACATGGTTTCCATTTCTATCTACCCAACTGCCTACTTTACCTCCGACAAAGGGGCGAGATTCAAATATTTCTACTTGATGTCCAGCATCAGCCAATTGTACGGCTGTGGACATTCCTGCTAATCCTGCACCCGCGATCGCAACTCGCATTCTTTAATTTCCTTACTCAGTTTTTTTACAAATTTTAAAAATTCTACCAAATTAATTGGCACTAATCCATCTCTCCCCCCTTTTGTTCCCCCTTTCACTTGATTTATAGCAGCTAAAGCTTTGTTATAAACTAAACGTACATCCGCAACAGACCTTTCTGTTCTAGATAGGGTAGGGTTTGATTTTCATGCCCTAGATCCCCTGCGGTAGAGCGCAGATCTTTAAGCAGTGTTGAGATAAATTTATTTGCTAACCCACGTCAGCACCCTTGTTCCCTCTTTCTTTTCAAAAAGGTGCTGGGAGTAACTTTAACAACCCAATCCCCAATTCTTGGGATGAAAGCGATCGGACCTCAAAGAAAGCCATCATATCCTTAAATTCAGGTTTACCACGGGAAGCACCTGCAATCCCTCTAGCAATAATCAAACCACACCAACCATGGGTGGTAATGCAACGCTCATTCCATTTTTGTCTAGCTTTCTGGTGTGCAGTATCATTTTGCATAAATTCACCAAATAAATGTAGTACACCATCACAAGTTTTCAATATACCCAAATCATAATTCTGTTCGTCTATAGGGTCTTCCCCTAGATTAAATCCTATACCATGAAGTCCCTGAGCTGCTTGCAAATCTTTGATCAACTTAGTTGCTTTTGGCAGAGAAGTTTGAATTAAAATGATTGGTAGACCTTCTCCTGATGTTTCAATATCTTCCTCTGCTGCCTGATGTTGTTTAGCATTATGCCGTAAATATGTTACTGTCTCCCAAGGAACTACCCCTAAACTTAAAAAAGAGTTGGGTGGTACTAAATCATCCTTGAACATAGGCATTTCAATTTCTAATTCTTCATCTTCTTCCGCATCAGCCTCCACAGCCATTTTATATAATTCTTCTGCTACTTCTGGCATAGTTGCCACTTTAATTGAGACTGTTTTATCTGATTTTGGTATGGAAATACGGTAGCGACTACTAATACTAGGAAACTTATTACCTTTCATTTTCCTACGGAAAGCTCGTAAAAAGCGATGTAATGCTTCTAAAGTCACGAAAGTTGTTGCTGCTTCCTCTTCATAAAGAACAGACCTTAAACCTTCTAAAGGATGTAAATTACCAAAATTGGCCTTAACTTCAGATACTAATAAATTTTTTAGGTTTGTATTCTGATTCTGATTGTCCTCTTCTTGAATACTATCATATGTAATGAAAAGGCAATCCTGCCCTAAAAAAGCTTCTTCTAAATTTTCATAAGATTTTTC
The DNA here is from genome assembly GCA_023356515.1 of Trichodesmium sp. MAG_R04. Lineage (GTDB taxonomy): Bacteria > Cyanobacteriota > Cyanobacteriia > Cyanobacteriales > Microcoleaceae > Trichodesmium. The sequence continues at coordinate 2,042 of JAKQYG010000035.1, forward strand.
ATAGGCTACTCTTTGTCTAAATCTTTTAAGAGAATCTAAAGAACGATACAACAAAATTCCATAGTCCATGCCCAATTTACCCAAAACACAGACATATAGATTTTCAATATCCCATTTATTAAGCTCTATGGATATGACTTGATGCTCTCCTAATATTTCCCAAGGGGCATCGTCCCAAATTTCATTTGCTTTTTCCACTAAAGCTTCTGCATATTCTGGAGGTAACTGAGGGGGGCGGTTATCTGAGACTTCCTGTAATCCCCGAAATATTTCGTCAATTAAAGGTAAATCTGGTACATAATCAATTCCAATTCCTAAGTTTTGTAAAACGCCCCTAAGAAAAAATTGAATTTCTCGGTCTTTAACTACTATTTTTTGTGGCCTAATTGCTGGAGCTGGACTTTGAGGATTTTCCATAGCTCGGAGTAATGTCCTCACAATTGCTTCTGGGCCTGTATCTCGTGTTACCATGTCCATTGCTCTGACCATGCCATGGGAGCCATCTACCCAGATAATACATTCGTTTGTTGTTTCTGGCTCTAGTTCTGACTTAAAGCTGGAGTCTGAAGATACAGGACGGCGATCGCCTTCCCACACACTAGGAACTTGTTGTAATTTTTTTAACCTACGAATTGTTGAAGGATTAAGAGCTACCATAAACTAAGCCTATTAAAGTTAAGCAATTGTTATATATTTTTTCTTTGACCTTAAACCATATATTGATTAATGTATTTTTATATACATTTTGCTGGAACGGCCTTCCTAGCATAAGGGGAATTGTTTTGTTGACTATCTGAGCAATACCTAGGAAGAGATAAAAATATAATCATACGATACGTAAAGTGTTAAAACTTACTATGTAATTTATACCTATTTTTGCAATTATCCTACTATACTATAGTTTATAGTCTTTGCAAATGATTATTCAAGCTAGTTCTACTTTCAATCTTCAGGAATATGTATAAAATGATATACCAATCCTAAGTCCTGATCTAAAATCACTAGGCTTTTTCCCAAATAGCTCTAACTCCTATGCCTTATGTCTTATACCTTATGCTTCCTGCCTTAAAATAGCCCATTTTTCTCGCGAATCAGATAAAATGGCTATAGTGAAAAAAAATGGTCCTCAACCTTTGCCTTTCTAGGGCGATTTTTTCGAGAGCTATATCAGTATAAGGAGCTAGAAACAAATGACACAAACTACTCAGTCTCAACAAAAGGGGATTATGATGAGCGAAGCTGCTATAAAGCAGGTTCTATTTTTGAGAGAGAAACAAGGGAAAGACCTTTGCCTACGAGTAGGGGTACGTCAAGGCGGATGTTCTGGAATGTCTTATCTGATGGATTTTGCCGATCCTAGTACAATTAGAGAGGATGATGAAGTTTTTGATTACGATGGATTTAAGGTGGTTTGCGATCGCAAGAGTATCCTTTATCTCTATGGTTTGATGCTTGATTATAGCGACGCTTTAATTGGTGGTGGGTTCCAGTTTACCAATCCTAACGCAACTCAAACCTGTGGTTGTGGTAATTCCTTTTCTGCCTAAAATTAATTGGAACTCAATCTAGTTTCTGAGAAATATCTAGGTTTTATATTTTCTATGTCTTTTGGAATTATACTAGTCCCATAGTAAAAAATAAATATTAGGGGTACCAATAATACTGTTCCCCTAGTTATTGGTAGATTTTAGTATAACTGAACTTCCCCCTTTGACAATACACAATAATATTTGTTGTATAAGAGATTCATCCAATTGTCCAACCCAATTTACTGGGTACAAACTAAAGAAACTCCTAACAAATCTAATGTTGTTGTTGTAGTGTAGTTGGTCGAGTTATCTGGGAAAAAACGTATTTTCCACTAGACAAATTACACTCCACTGTATTCAGGCACATTGTTCCTAAATCTTCCATTGCAGGTATCCGACAAACGTTTTGAGTGCATAGTAGTCCGAATACTATTTGAGTTTTTCCCTTCTTTTTTTCTCTATTGTATCCATCTTTGCCTAACTCACATTCTTTTCCTTCCAGATAGATAGAAGTGATATCATAATAACAGTAATAAACCTTCTTCTAAACGTAAACTTGCAAACTTTCTTCAATTTTTTCTTGTTGACTTAACAGCCAGTAAACAACATCAGACAGTTCATCTTTATCTACTTTTTCGAGGTTTAAAACTTGAGCTAGACTATGACTATTACTACAAATTTTACTATTTATATATCTTTCAGTGGCTAGTCTTGATTTAAGTTTAATGATTATGGCAGTTATCATTCCGACTATCAAGTTTCTCAGTCGAGACGGAACAAAAGTAATAATTTTGTCTAAACCCAAGGTTTTAATTGTTTCTAAAATGACCATAACATGACCATAAGGAAGGCTTATTGTCACTTCAAAACTATCTGGTATAGTTTCAGTCATGGAAACTTGAGCACCTTTTAAAACCAACTTCATATTATCAATCACATCATCTAGCAAATTAGAAAAATTAGCTAGGGTTCTTCTTTGATTTTATCTCTATCTCTGTAGGATTCGCGAAGTAGAACCGCAGAAGGAGGGTTTCTGTTAGGAAGACGTTCTATATACATGACTACAGTTATAGCAGAGACTCCCTTTAACCGTTTATCAATAAATATTACAATTTACATGGCTATAAAAAATAGGTAATTTATCGCATCTATGATTGATAAGGGTTTTAGATTTTTATAATACATTTGTACGGGGGTGATTTAGGTATAATAAATTTTCGTCGAAAATAGAGATTAATATTGGCTGTTCATCTGTATAGTACCGACGACCCCCTATCGTTCTTAATGGCTTCAGTTTTCCAGAAGAGTCCCATCGATGTAATGTTTTGACACTGACTCCGGCTAAATCAGCAAATTCATTCGGTCTATAGTGCATCCTAGACATTATGTACAGGTATGTCTAGTATTGTACAGGTTTTTGTCTTCTAGAAAAAGCTCATCTAAATAATCAAAATTTTGTCCAAATTCCTTAAGGCACAGATATTAATACTAAAAACCCTTTAGTGTGGGGATCTTGCTTTCTGGTAATCTACCTGAGTGAAATGAAATTTGCTATAATCTTTAGAAATTAGAGAATATCAAAAAATATTATGACTAAGACACCGGAAGAATTATATAAGGAAGGGCTAGAAAGATATAAAAGCGGAGAAAATGCAAATACTTTAATTCCACTATTTAAAGAAATTACGAACAGGTACCCTAAAAGCAGTAGTAGTTGGATTAGTTTATCTTGGTTATATTTATTAGAGAAAAAACCTGAATCAGCCCATAAAGCAGCTAAGACAGGAGTTAAACTTAATCCAGATGATCCACAAGGCAGAATCAACTTGGCTTTAGCAATGCTGGAAATAGGAGAAAAGGGTGTTAGACTTCATGTAGAGAGAGCCCAGCAAATGATTATGGCGGATAAAGATTGGCTCGAAGAAATTAAAAGTAATATTCAAGATGGTTTTGATAGGAGAGGTGAATGGCCTAATCTTAGTCGAGTTAAAAGTTGGTTATTTGATGTTTAAGTTACATTTTTTCAGTAAATTGATATAGTTAACCAATAAATAAGATTTCAAGCCTTCTACTTCAGCTAGAGATATTGATAACTGATAACTGAAATGACGAATATATAGTCTTTTATATAGTCTTTAAAAAACTTAATGATTTATATAAAAACTTTACGACAAATTTAAAATAGTTATGTTACTATGAGCTATAACTTCATAGGTTACTTAATCAATCATCGTAAAGTAGAAAATTCTTAAGAGCTTATGGCTCTACTGGATTGGATCGATCAGAATTGATCAAGAACTTGAAAGATCCTAATTATAAAATTAAATTTCAGGTTCAAACTCAAATAATGAAGATTGACTTAACTTAAAAGATAAGTATAAAACTTAGAATTTAAGAGAATAAATATTCTACCCAGTGATGATCGCTAACAAAAATTATCACAATTTTTAAGATAAAGATGACATGCATTAGTGATGGTCTATGAGAGTCTAGAAAAAATTGCTAAAAGTCAACAAAACTGACTAGGCAAGAAGAAAAAAAGAGATTAGAAAAAGACAAATCAGTCGACAATGTTTTGGATGGCGTGAGATTTGTACTCAAATTACCCAAATACAAAGTAAGCTTGAAGATGCTAAAACAGTTTTTTAATATAGTGCTAAGGAGTTGAAATACTATGACATTTAATAATAATGAAGTTAATGTAAAGCCTGAAACTCGTAACCATAAAGGATTTTTTATTGAGGAAGGCGATTATAAACTGATGAATATTGATGAGTCTGGTTGGGCTTTAATCTGTCTGGATGATGCGGTATGTCATTATGTTGATCCAGACAACTTGAAAAAAACATAAGAATTAATGGGAGAATCAGCAACTGTTCAGAAATAAATGTTTTTTTGGACTATCTTTAGAATGAAAAATGATTTAGTCAAGCTGCCTTGCAAGTCAAATAATGGCAGCTTGGCTTTTTTTTGACAAATTTCAAGAAGCCAAAATATTTTTTAGAGCAGGTTTTACAGTAGGATATTTATATTCAAAGCCAGAAGCTTGAGTCTGCTTCGGTAAAACTTTTTGACCTTCCAATACAACTACTGCACCATCTCCCAATAACAATTCAATGGCAAAATCAGGTACGGGTAACCAAGAAGGTCGATTTAAAACTACTCCTAAAGCTTGACATAATTCTCCCATTCGTAAAGGATTAGGAGAAGTAGCATTAAATGTTCCTTGTATTTCTGGGTAGCGTATAGAATGCATAATTAAACCAACTAGATCGTCAATATGTATCCAAGAAAACCATTGTCGGCCACTACCAATAGGACCACCAGCAAATAACTTAAAGGGAGTAAGCATTTTTGAGATAGTACCTCCCATACCTAATACAATGCCAATCCGTAGAATAACTAACCTGACCCCTAAATCCTGTACAGGTTTAGCAGCAGCTTCCCATTCCCGACAAACTTCTGCTAGAAAATCATTCCCACTATTGCTCTGTTCGTCAAAAGTTGCTGTTTCGCTAGTGCCATAATAACCAATAGCTGAACTACTGACCAATACTGATGGTTTAGAATTAGCTTGGGCGATCGCTTCGGCCAATTTTTCTGTAGTTACCTTGCGACTATCCATAATTTCTTGCTTGCGACTGGCGCTCCAACGTTCATCGGCAATACCAGCACCTGCTAGATTAACTACACAGTCACAGCCATCTATAAATTTTTGCCAAGCACCAGACTTTTTTGGTTGGTAAGCAATTATCTCTAGATTAGGATAGGCTGAGTTAGGAAAAATTAGTTTCCCTTTTTCTAGGTTTCGGGTCAGTACTAATATTTGTTCTCCCTCTAAATGTAGGCGCTCCACTAAGCGAGTTCCGACAAACCCTGTTGCTCCTGTAATAGCTACTTTCATTACTCAAAAATCTATTCACGATATTTTTTATTTATATAACAGGTTGGGTTATAGGTGAAGTCAGAGGTCACCTCTTAATATTTTTTCACGGAAGTTAAAAGTTAATCCCCTTCTTCTCCTAGGCCATTTTTATTTTTCAAAATTAATAGCAAATTTTTGGAAAAACATATGAAAGTAGAGAAGTGGGGCAGTGGAGAAGAGGTAAACATAATAATAATTAACATCATTAACTTAGCTTAAATTAGTCAAAAGTTATTCTCTTTATTTTCCCTAATTATTCTTATACTTGAAAAGTCTCATATATTACACAAAAAATCTAGGAGTTCAAAGCATAGGTAATTTTAGCAATCTTAAGAAATTCTTTCCTCAAATTATGTTTAATAGTACTATTATATCTATGGGCTGTTCAGCACCTAGAATTATGTATAATTAATTATGTTATGTCCTATTTGTGGTACAGAATATCTTGAAACAGTGCCAGAATCTTGCTCTATTTGTGACTGGAATTTAATATCTGAAGCTGAAGCTGCTTTCTTTGCTACAGCAGAAATTTACCAAAAAAAAGAACAAGCAAAGTTGAACTGGGCAAGAAAAATGTGGCAAATTGTACAATCTAGGGAAAATCCTAGTCATCATAATAGCAATTCTGGTTTACCAGTTGTACCAGCAGATAGAGTAAATGAAAACCAGAATTACAAAGACCTAAAAAGACAACTAGATCAAATACAATCTCAATTACATCAAGCAACAATAGAACGCTTTCAACTTCATTCTCAATTAGAATGGGTACTTTATCATCTTGAACAAGTTAATCCAGAGACTTTAGTAGAAACCCTATATCGTGTTGATGAGAAGTTGAATGCTATGCCAACCCCAAAACCACCAATGTCAGAAGTAGGAATAGATTATAACCCACTAATAAATCTTTTGGCTACTGGAAAATGGCGAAAAGCAGATGAAATGACTTGGAAGTTATTGCTGCAAGCGACTCTGAGGGAGGAAGAAGGTTGGCTACAGTTAGCCGATATTGAGAATTTTCCTTGCACAGATCTTTGTACTATTGATTGGCTTTGGGAATATTATAGCAATGGGTTGTTTGGCTTAAATAAACAACAATGTATATGGGAAAGTATGAGTGGGCAATATGGAGATTTTTGCGACCGCTTGGGATGGCGAGATGGAGAAAATTGGAAATATTATGATGAACTCTCCTTTAGCCTGGAAGCCCCAGAAGGTCACTTACCTATAATTATATGGCGGCGACGTGCTTGTTATGGGGTAGGTAAAATGATGGCTGCGGAAACTTTTTTGGCTTTGAGAACACGACTAATAACTTGTGCTAGCATGACTGAAGTCAGAAGTCAAATCCCCCCTTAGAGAACTCCTAAAACTCTTTTCTGAAAGGAGGATAGGGAGATAGAAAATCGCAAAATTAGAAAAAAACGTCTTTTTAAATACACAGGATTTATACCATTTCTCAAAAAGAATGCTATAATATACTTAATGCTGCTATCAAATATATGTACAAAAATTACTTATTGATGTACGCGATCGCCAAAACTATACAGAGCATTATTCCCTAGACTAACAGATATTCTCATTCGTCTAAGTTTTCTGGTGAATGGTTAGTGATCGTGGAGCGAACGTTAAAAGCCACAAATCTTCTACGGGTTGTAATTCGGGTGAGTGACTAGGCAGAAAAAACAAGTCAATACCTTGGGGTAATATCAGCTTGTTAGTAGTATGCTATCCAGTTTTGTCAACAACAGGAGTATCCGTTTATTTTGATTGAGGTTAAATTCTTGTGCTAAATCTGCTAACACAAGACTGAATAGCTCTGTGTTGACTTTCTCACGGGGTGACAAGTAAGCTTAATGGTAGATATAGTAATAATTTGAGACAATAAATTGAATAATAATTCACTCACGGGGTGACAAGTAAGCTTAATGGTAGATATAGTAATAATTTGAGACAATAAATTGAATAATAATTTAATTAAAAAAGAAAGCTTATCGAGTTTGGGAGGTAGCGATCGCCAATTCACTCTTATCCACCTAGCGCAAACCCATCTAAATCATGGCAGTTTCTACCGTTCTGGCTTGTAGGAGTAATGAGTATAAATGCTCATAAGCCTGAACCTTACTCTGTCAAAACTTTAAAATAAGATGCGTTTGCCCTGCACTACACCCCAATATTTCTCAAACTGATTAGGCGATGGAACAAGCCTACTTTTATACCCGGATTTAGTATAAGAATGCTGGCAAGAATGTATATTGACCCTGGGGGACCAACATTATACACTTTACAAATAATTGCTGAATATGGAAATTTAGACTTTCCAGAAGCTAAAGCTTTTTTCGATTATTTTGTAGTTTTTTAAAAAGTGGGGAGTGCTGAATTACTCAGGAACATCCCAAACTTTTTTAGCTAATTGAGTCAACATTGCCTGGCGAGTTTCTATTGCCTGAGAATCCCATTTTTCAAATGTCTTTAAATCTTTTACAGCCAAATTAATAGTTGTATTCTCCCCAACATAAATTTCTTCAGCAATAGTTCTAGTCAACAAAAATCTAGACTTTGTATAACCTAATTTTTTCTCAGTAAAGTTAGCATCAATAAGAGCAGATTTAATCGAACTTTCTAACAAAGTCATATTTCCTAAAAGTTTGCTATAATTTTCTATTTCAGTAGGTTTATCAAAATCTACAATCACTTTATTGGTCGGATTTTCTGATAAAATTTGTTCTAATTCTAATTTGAGAATATAATTTCTTAAATCATCAATCCCCCCCCCATAACCCCAGGCATTTTCATCTATATATTGTGTTAATTTTGCCAAAATATATTTAATTTGATATAGCTGAAATGATGACTTATTTAGTTTATAGAATGCCTTTTCAAATTTCTCCGCTACTCGCTGCTTGCTAGGAATAATGTGGTGAGCAATAAAATAATCAAAATCTTCTTGTGAAGTAATTTTACGTAACTCACTTGCCCACTTAAGAATCATTCCATCAAATGCTTTTTGATTGCGATCGCTAGTCAACATTGCTAAAAATAATAAATTTTCTATTTCACTGCAGAGATTAACAAAATAATCTTGAGGTAACTTATGGGCAGCCAAAAGTAATATTAAATGCTGTCTAACATTTACACTAAGATTTATAATATTCACCAAATACCGATTAACAGTACCATCAACATTATTACCCATTAAAAATGCTACATAAGCTTGAGCTGAAGTAAGTAAATTATTTACAAACCGAATCGGTTCAGTTTTATATCCACACAGAGATTCATTATTCAGGAACCAATCATAGACTTCTTTTTCCAAAATATAATTCCCATCTTCTGCATATTTTGCCAATATAAAATAACGCAAAAAACGCATTGGTTTTTCTTGGGATTTATAGAGCAAATCTATCATCTTTTTCCATTTTACTTTGATTTGATCATATTCTGTTTGTTTAGCTTTAGTAAAAATTAAATTTTTGAGTAAATCCATATCATTTAGAGCTAAACCACGATGATTAAGAGTTGAATATATTTTCAAAGCATGAGAAACACTAGCTGTTTTAACTCGAATTAACTTAACATTTTTAAGAAAATATGCGTAAAACCTTTTCAGATTAAAAATAACAACTTCATCTAGTTGAAAATTATGAGAAAGAAAACTTCTAATTTCAGCATAAGCACTCTGAATATTTTTAACAGAGCGAGTAGAACAAAGAGGGTCTAAATCTACTTGGAGAGCTATATTTTCTAGTATTCCTCGACTTTCCTCATATTGTAGTTCTACTTTATGTCTAAACTGGTCATTACCCCAATTATCCGTATACAAAGTAGCAATCTTATTTTTTAATGCTTCAATAGGTTCATTAGGATTAATAGTTAATAGATAATCTCGAATTGCACACAGAACTAGATAAGCAGTAGTAATTCGTTGTTGCCCATCAATTACTTCATAAAATTTTTCCCCACGGCCACAAACAATTATACTGCCAATAAAATACTCAGGGTACGAGTTTTGAATTTGTTCAGAAAATTCTTCATAGATGTCTTGAATAAATTCATTTACCTCTTTTTGTTCCCAAACATACTCCCGTTGATAATCAGGAATAATATAAAATTCATCAAATAACTTTTCTAAAGTCATGTCTTGAGATTCAATAGTTGACATATAATTACCTCAATAGTTTTAATGCCCTACCTTTAAGGCTATCCCTTATAAGGAATTTATAAAACCCTTTTCTGTTATCTAGGGAATAGGGAGATGGAAAGTATAGGAGAAAATGACCGCACAATTGGTGATTATTTCATATCTTTACTGAAAAATTGGGTTTAAAGCCTCGCCCTTCTAGGGCTACTTTTTAGGTTATTTTTTTTCACAGGTTATGTGCTTGTTGCTTTTTAGTTCACAAGAAATATATTAGTCGCGGGTGGGCATACCCAGACAAAAAACGGACAGAGAGGCCAGCAGCCAGACTACTGCCAAAGTAGCAGCAGCCTGTGAAATGTCAACCCGCCGAGGGGCTACGGCTCGGTAGGAAACCCCGTGCCTTTAGGCCGGGGAGGATGTCAACTCAGTCTTGTTCATAAAATGTTGCTGGAGAAAGTTTTGAGATTTACTCTATAGACATCCTAGCAAAGGGCATAGACATTTCTAAATCATCAAAATTTTGAGTCGATCAAATCTAACTTTTACCTTGCCAGTAGCACTATAGCTAACCAAGTCAAAAAATGTCATAATTTATAGTGACAGTAGAATTGCTGAAGCAAACTCTACTGTCAACCAATCAACTCTGCAAAAATCCGCAAAAATTTGATCTTTAATTAAATATTCCTAAAGATTTCGCACTCACCATTTTTCCTTCCTAAAACATTAGAGTGGGGAAGAATAAACCGCTTTCCCTTCTTATGAGATATACCCAACTCATGCGGGCAAGATGCTAAATGGTTTTCACCATTTACCCTGTACATCATATGCCCGAAATGTGCTGTAATAAAGTATGCTGAGAATAGTTAATTCTAGCGAAACATACTACTAACTGAAGTATCTTCGTGAATACGCCAAATTGTCTCACCCAATAAATTTGCTACCGAAAGGACTCTTAACTGAGGAAAATTCTTTTGCTCATTGAATGGGATAGTATTAGTAACAATCACTTCTTCAAATATTCCACTGGAAAGGCAGTCAATAGCTGGAGGTGAAAATACAGCATGAGTAGCACAGGCATAAACTTGTCGTGCTCCTTGTTCACGCAATAGTCCTCCACCTTTGCAAATAGTCCCAGCTGTATCAATCATGTCATCTACTAAAACAGCAGTTTTGTCTTTAACATCCCCAACTACATTTAAAACTTCTGCCACGTTGTGAGCTTGGCGACGCTTGTCAATAATTGCCAAAGGAGCATCATTTAGCTTTTTCGCAAAAGCTCTAGCTCTTGCTACCCCACCCACATCAGGAGAAACAACAACAATATCAGATAAATTCTTACTGGCCAAGTAATCTAAAATTATTGGTGAACTGTAAACATGATCAAACGGGATATCAAAATAACCCTGAATCTGAGCGGAATGCAAATCCATTGCCAGAATGCGACTAGCTCCCGCCTCAGTAATCAAATTGGCCACTAATTTCGCTGTAATTGATTCTCTTCCAGCAGTTTTGCGGTCTGCCCTAGCATAACCATAGTAAGGAATTACTGCAGTAATTTGTCTGGCAGAAGCACGACGACAAGCATCTATCATTATTAACAATTCCATCAGGTTGTCATTAACGGGGTAACAACTAGGTTGAATTAGATAAACATCACAGCCCCGAATTGATTCCTGAATTTGAATATATAGTTCTCCATCAGCAAAGCGCTTACGTACCATTGGGCCTAGATCTAAACCTAGGTATCTAGCTACTTCCGTAGATAGAGGCACGTTAGCAGATCCTGAAAAAAGTCTTAGTCGATTATGATCGTTAACAATAGGAGGCACAGGAGCCCGAATTGGTAAAGTAGCGTGGATCACGGCAACCTCTTGTAGTACTTTTATTCATCGTAATCCTATCATCTCAAAACAAAAATATACTTCCGTGTTTTTATTTTTTATTGATAGAAAAACTATTTGATTCCCAATATAGCAAAGATTTTTGCCCAGTTAATCTAAATTATTTTAGTAATAAAATTCCATAACTCTTTGAAAAATGTAAAATCTCTTAAACAGATACTATTTTTCTCATCATTACTTTGAACAATAGAGATATAGAGAAAATACTGTATATGGCGGTCAAAGTATAACACCCGGACATATTACTAAGTTTTGAAACTCATTGAGAGATTAATTGTGACTTGTGTGTAGTACCATTACATCAATCTGTGACATGATTTTAGCATTGAAGTAGAATTGAATACTCAATCATCAGTAATTAGCCTCTCAAGATGTATAATGGGAAACTGAAATTTCTATTAAGCAAGATTAACAAGCACTACAGACTTTTCAAATATAGTTGTTTTAAATTTTAGCTGAAAGCTAATACATCATTGAATTATTCATTATTATCAGGATTGGAATTATGAGTTTAAAAGACAAAATTACAGAGGATATTAAAGTGGCTATGAAGGCCAAGGAAAAGGTACGCTTGGAGACAGTTCGTAGTATCAAAAAAGTTATTCTAGAGGAGGAAGTAAACGTTAGAGCTGCCGGAAAAGAGTGTCTGACAGAAACTCAAGAAATGGATATATTAGCAAGATTGGCCAAACAACGTCGAGATTCTATAGAGCAATATACTCAAGTGGGTCGTCAGGAACTAGCAGATCAAGAAGCAGCAGAATTGGCTATTATTGAAGAATATCTACCAAAACAGTTATCTGATGATGAAATTGCTCAGGTAATAGATAGGACTATTGTTAATGTGGGAGCCAGTTCCCCTAAAGATATGGGTAAAGTTATGAGCCAGGTAATGCAGCAGTTGAAAGGTAAGGCCGATGGTAAAAAAGTTCAAGAAATTGTTAAGACTAAGCTAAATTAATAAATTTATAACAAGAAGTTAAAACACTGTTTATTCAACACAGATTTAAGATAGCTATAATGATTAATCCCAGATTCCGCGCTTCTTGACATTAAATTGATAAGTTTTATTGATTTATCGCCCCAAATGCTATCCCTGAAAGCCTTATAGCTATGGGGATCGATTTTAACTGTTATAAAGAATTGTAACTAATTTTCTCATAAAAAATTAGTTATTCAGGACCTACGCAGTGCCGCTATATGTGGCGGATAAATTTGTCTTTTTCAAGATATTACCACTATATTTAGTGCCGTTGCGTAAGTCCTGTTATGGATAAATTTTATTGATATTGAGTTCTAGAATGAAGGTTGTTCGTATAAGTCTCTTGGAAAATGTAAATATATATAAAGATATATGAAGATCTGCGGAATGTCGGATTAATAATTTAGGGCTTGCTGATTAATCATAAAAGCATTGATATATAAAGGCTTTAGTCTAATTTAGGTGGCAAAAAGTACCAGTTTTTTGCCCGTTTAAGCTTAAAAAGTTAGGATTTTGAGCTGACCACGATAGAAAAGTTAAGGAACAATTCTTAATCAACCTTTACTATTTTTTCGCCAAAGTTCCGATCAGATTGCTATGATTTGTTTTTACCTTATCTATAAGCCAATAAGTCATCATTTCCCCTCTACCTTTAACCTGGGATAGACCCCCGTGACTCCAATAAAAACTTATAGTCATTACAATTAAGTTCCGTACAGTCTAACAATGTCATCCAGTGTTGTTTCTGGTGGAGCATATATCCGTTGCTTTTTGAGAATGGCAAAATCTTCTTCAATCTTGTTGAAGTCCGGTGAGTAGGGCGGTAAGAACAAAACACTGTGTCCATCAAGGGCTGCGATCGCCCGGATTTCTTTCTTCTGATGAAAGGGAGCGTTATCCATAATCAACAGGGAATGGGGATTGAGTTCTGGCAATAAATGATGCTCAAGCCAATGATTAAAACACACGGCATTGGTCGTCCCTGTCAATAATACTGGAGCTAAAAGTCTTGAACCTCTCTTGCCGGCAATCAAGCTGGTACGCTTGCGGGTTTTGCCATCTTGCTCCCCATAAACCTTTTTCCCTCTTTGAGACCAAGCATAAGGGCGAAATGTGGTTTCGCTAAAACCTGATTCGTCAATGTAGACAATTTCCTCACTACCGTGTTGAGTCACATATTTTCGCAATGCTTGTAAGTACTCAATCCGTTCTGAACCTTTTCTTTGAAGGTAGCGTAGAGTTTTTTTTTCGGGTTTGTTCCATTTGTTTGAGGGCATACCTAATGGCGTTGATGTTAACTCCAAAGAATGCTGCTCTTTCTCGCAACAAAGCATCGGGATACTCTTGGACGTGCTTTATCAGAGCTTCCCAATCTAATTTTCGCGATCGCCTCTTGACTTTCACCGGTGCTAAATCGGAGCGCTTACACCAATCATAAACACACCAACGGCTGACTTCATATTTTCGGGCCGCTTGTGCCTTACTACCACCATTCTTCACAAAGTTGACGACTCGTTCCCGTAAATCTATGCTGTAAGCCATAATCCAAAAAGTTAATTCTTCCCTCTATTCTACTGCTGGTTCTTATTTGTAACTACTATA
>JAKQYG010000350.1 GCA_023356515.1 Trichodesmium sp. MAG_R04
GTGTATTAATTACGACTCTTTGAATCGAGAATGTCGTATTTACACTGATAGACCAAAATTTTGTCGAGTCCAACCAGATACCTTTAAAGAAATGTACGATATTGAACCAGAAGAACTAAATGCATTTGCCATTGACTGTTGTCAGCAACACATTGGAGATATGTACGGCGAGCATAGTCTAGAAATGCTTCGGTTTAATAATGCAGTGGGTATTAGATCTGGTTTCCAGAGATAATTAACTAGTTGACATATAAGATAATTATCTGAAACAATAAATAAGATTTAAAAAATTTACATATATTCAGTAATTTAGTAATTTATTTATAGTTGCCAGTGAAATTTTTCCAGATTAGAGAAAATACTAATAAAACCCAAATAGATTTAGAACAAAAAAAAGTTTCTCAGAGCTTACCTTTGCAAGTTAGCTCAGAAAAAGGTGAAATTTTACTACCCACTAATTCTCAATCAGAACAAGAAAAAACAAAGGTACAAAAAAAAGGAGCATGGGCAGTATTTGCTTCAACATTTGTGACAATATTCTTAGCAGAAATTGGTGATAAAACTCAACTTACTACTTTACTAATGACTGCCGAATCTCAATCTCCTTGGATAGTATTTGCAGGCGCAGGTAGTGCCTTAGTAACTACAAGTTTATTGGGAGTATTGTTAGGTCAATGGCTAGCTAGTCAACTCTCTCCAAAAACTATAGAAAGGTCAGCAGGAGTTATTTTATTGCTAATATCTTTAACTTTAATATTTGAAGTTTTTTATAAAAATTTTTATGGTTAAAAAATCAGGACTAATTTCATTTATAAGAATTTAAGAATATGGAACTTATTATAAATTTTAGGAGTTAAGTAGCTCGGGCATCTAACTAGATATTGCTGTGCCTGATTAAGGTGAAATTTTATATATTTCTAAATCAAAGTTTTATTTGATTAACAATTTTATTTTATTATTCCGTCTTTTTGCTTACTTTTTCTATTATTAATTAACTATGGATTGGCAACTTTTAGGTTTAAGTTTTATCGCAGTTTTCTTATCTGAATTAGGAGATAAAAGTCAACTAGCAGTCATCGCTCTGGGTGGGTCTTCAAAATTTCCCCAGGCAGTATTTTTGGGTACTGCATCTGCTTTACTATTAACGAGTTTTTTAGGAGTTTTAGTAGGGCAAGGAATGGCAGAAGTTTTACCAACAAATATAGTAAAAATTATTGCTGCAACTGGATTTGCTTTTATGGGTCTTCGTCTTTTATTGTCTGGTGAAGAGAAATCAGGAGAGTCTGAAAATAGTTAAGGTTAAGTATTGTTTTAACTAATATTTTCTTTGATTTGAAATTTGATTAACCCACATAGTCACAACTTAAACTCTATAGGGATGTTCCATAGAACGTCCCTACTTTGGTCTATCAAAATGAAAATTGCTGTATATTATTTACTTCTGAAAATTTTCCTCAGATTTATCTATTTTTGAAATAGCTTCATCGTAGCGATCGCGAAGTTCTGGTTCTAAATCACCTCGTTCTATTATTGTCTCTTTAGCTTTTACTTTTTGTCGATTATTTTCATAGTGAGGAGAACCAATTTTTGTCTTTGCTTCTCCCACAAATTTTATTTCTTCAGCTAAGTCAAAAAGGGAAACTTTTTGAGCTTTTCCTTCTCTCATAACTGCCCGACTTGCTGCAGAAATTATAACATTTAAAATATCACCTCCAGCAAGGTCTTCAGATTCATTTGCTAACCATTCTAGATTAATATCTTCTGTAGTTGGTATTTCTTTTGGCAACAAATATTTCCATAGTTTAATTCGACATTCTTTATCTGGTAATTCAAATTCAATATGTGCCAAAATTCGACGCACAAATGCACCATCATAATTTTTGGCGAGGTTAGTGGCAAAAATTACTACTCCATCAAATTTATCTAACTGAAGTAACATTACAGAACGACTAACATTAACTCCGTGATCAGAACTTTGAGTGACATTAGTTAATCTTTTTCCTAAGATAGAGTCAGCTTCATCAAAGAATAAAACTGAGTCAGTTTCTTTAGCTTTGCTAAAAGCTGCCGTAATATTTTTTGGGGTTTCACCTACATATTTAGACTCAATTTCTGCATAGTTAACTTTGATAATTTTTTTCTTTAAAAAATGAGCGATCGCTTCTGCGCAAAAAGTTTTACCTGTACCTGGTAACCCAAATAAATTAATCGTAGTACGCTTACCTCTGGGGTCAATACTTTTTAAGTTCCATTGGTCATATAAAATATCGTGATATTTAATTCTATTCAGTGCTGTATCAATTCTATTTTTGACAGTTGAGGGAACTATTAGATCGTCTAAACTTCTCTGAGGTTCTTCTGGAATAAACATTTCCATTCTGTTTATTTCAGTTGTTTTATCAGAGGAATTATTAGTGGGAGTTTGTTCGGGAGGTTTCTTGATATTTGTAATTTTTGTTTCTTTTGTGCTTATTACTTTTTCCCATCCTGTAGGCATAAATTAATTCTCCTAAGTTAATCAAAAATATAAGTAGGTGAGTTTAATTAAGTGCAAAATGAAATTGCGAGGAGGAACGGCGAAGCAATCTTAATTAATTTGCTAGATATACTATGCAACTTTTCTGTTTTCTATTACCTAAAACCTATAAATTAATCCCTCACTCTTTATGATAATTGATACATAGGATTAATGAGATAATATTTATTGGTTATCCCAAGGAAAATACCATGGAAGAATCACAGTCTTACTATCATTTCTGATAAATTCAGATCTAATTGTTTGTGGTAGTTCATCCCAGTTCCAGTTAGTAGCTAACGAGAAAGATTTGCCATTAATATAATCTACGTTTAGGCTAATTTCTATATCATTAATAGATTTTTCTCTTGTAAAAGTTAACCTAGCAGAATCAATTATTTCACGAATTTTATCGGTGATTATGGGGTTTGATATACCTTGAAGTGTTGCTAAAACTTCTTCAGTGGATTCCTCTAGCTTTTCTGCTAATGAAGTAGCCAATCTTTCCTCAAACCATTTATCTATATTGCGACGATTTTCTCTTTCATTCTGTTTGCTTAAAAAATAAAATCCTCCAGAAACTAAAACTATAATTCCCAAAACAGAAAGCAAAGCAATTTTTGTATTATCCATTTTTTTACCTCCAAATAGTCATGGTTTTTCCTTTGAAAAATTATTATTGACTAAGGAAACATTTCCATTTCATCAATTTTATTTACCGCGAGATTTAGTTACATCAATTTCAATCTGAATTATCTCACAGTGTAAAAACTCTGCATCGGCATCTGGAGGTATTTCATCCTAATCTAATTCTTCTTTTGCTGGAAATTTATTTCCCGATTTAAAATTTTGAATTATCCTAGATTTTACTTGCCTTACAATTATCGTATTATCCATTTTTTTTACCTCCAAATAATCAGAGTTTTTCCTTTGAAAACTTCTACTTTACTAAGCATACATTTCCATAATTTCCCGATCGCGATATTCAGTTAGATTAATTTGTGCCTCATTTTTCTGTCGTTTTAACCACTCTGCACGAACATCTGGAGGTAGTACATCCCAGTCTATTTCTTCCTCTACAGTTACTCTTGCCGGAACTTTATCCCCTGATTCAAGATTTTTAATTACCCAAGATGTGGCTTGCCTTACCCATTCACCTGACGATTGTCTTTGAAATGTTATTACTTGTTTTAGTAAATATTCACGCAACTTCTTCCACCCTTTACCAATAATAATATTACGGGCAGTAACAACTTTATCATCTAAAACACTAAATGCTTCTCTTACTGCACTTTCAATTGACGGAATATTAGTTTTAATCCAAGGAAAAAGGCTCTCTTCTGCCCAGTTTAGAATTTGCTTCCAAAACATTACTACAGCCACAGCTGATAATAATCCTAATACTGCTCCTATCGCTCCTATTAAAAGTGGATCCATAATTTTCTACTCTATTGGATAAAGTTTAAAAGTTGATATTTTTTGACCTTCAATTAAATAGCTTGAGCGGACATTACTAGGAATTCTATCCCAATCTAATTCCTCTTCTACTTTTTTAACTGCTGGTTGATTTTTTTTCTGATAAAAAATTTCAGTTGTCCGTTTATATGTGAATTTTTTTAATAGCTCATAATGCACTTTAATACTTAAAATTAATTCTTTGACATCTTCAGCAAGTTTTTCTGCATCTCCAGTTATTTCTATTAGTAACCTTGGGTCATTTTCCTCGCAAATAATATGAGCAGCATTCAGACATAAAGGTAGTTCTTCATTTAAGTTTTTGTGGAGAAATTCGGCAATTATTTCATAAACCTCTCGCTTATTAATAAGTTGACTATCTGTTTCAATATCACTTAAAAAATCGGATATACTTTCAACGACATTTTTCAGCTCCGGAGGTAACTCATCATATTGTTGCCATAAATATCTTAGAATATCCTGACAATTATCTATGATTAATTGAACTAGGTCTGATTCTTGAGTCATAAATCTAGTTACTTAAATTTTAATATCCTTCAATTTCATCACAAATTTTTTCTTTTGTCAGTAGGAAGTAGTCGGCAAAAGTAGGGACTTTAATGATTTAAAAAAATCGCTTTTGGCATTAAATTTAATTTAAAAAATTATCGTGTAGGATAATGTAGGACTACAATACATATAAAAGTTCCTTACTTAGCAAATATATGGATATCCAAGAAATATTGAAT
>JAKQYG010000351.1 GCA_023356515.1 Trichodesmium sp. MAG_R04
GGTAACCTCTGGAGACTATTTATCTGGTTTTATCCAAGGTACTAGACAAGCACTTTATGAAAATGAGAGAGATTCTATTACAGTCACTATTCCCAAAGTTAATCCTTATAATTTAGGAGCATTAATTGCCCTTTATGAGCGAGCTGTTGGTTTTTATGGCTCTCTTGTTAAGATTAATGCCTATCACCAACCAGGAGTAGAAGCTGGCAAAAAAGCTGCAGTTATAGTGCTAGAATTACAACACAAGGTAATAAATATTCTTAAGAAAGAGAAATCTCCTCTCTCTTTGGAAGAATTAGCTCAAAAAGCAGAAGCTAGTGATAAGATAGAAACTATTTATAAGATTTTACGCCATTTGGCAGCTAACAAGCGAGGTATTATCTTCCATGGAAATCTTGGCCAAATCCCTAGTTTAGCTGTAAGTTATCATTAAAAGTGAACAAGTTTTAACTTTTGAAGCGATGCTTAAGCGCAAGTATATTCTCATTCTTAATGTTAATTTGTTTGAATGGCTTATAAAACCACACCCCTAAATTGACAATGATTCAGGAATTAGGTTATGTATCAGTGAGTGCTACTTGTTGGCCATTAAACCAGGAAACTAGGTAGGGTCTGCTGAATAAATCTGAAAACGGTTGATTTTTTTATTATCATCATTAATTAAACTATAAGTTGAAATGATTAAAAACACCGCCAAAACAGTTTTTTCTGCAAAAAAGTACCAAATAGATAAGCCTCTTTTAAGAGGCTAGAAATGTAAATATACATCAAAGATATATAAATATCTGCGGAATGTAGGATGTAAGATTTAGCTATTGGTAATTACTATTTTATTTTGATTTATTAGATAATCTAATAGCCCTTCACAAGCATCTAAAAGTATCTCAATCACATAATTAAATCCATCAGAACCACCATAGTAAGGATCGGGTACTTCCTTAACATCAAAATATGTACAAAAGTCACACATTAGCCTCACTTTATTTCGATATTTACCAGAGTTATCCAAACGAAGTACATCTCGATAATTTTCCTTATCCATTGTGAGAATTAACTCAAAACTATTAAAGTCTTTTACTTCAAATTTACGGGCTGAACCTTGGAGGTTAATATCCCTCATTTTAGCCGCATAAGTCATTCTAGAATCAGGAGGACTACCTATATGATAACCTCCAGTACCAGCGGAATCACAAACTATGTGTTTACTTAAATTAGCTTTTTCTATAAGATGATTCATAATATTTTCTGCTGAGGGAGAACGACAGATATTGCCAAGACAAACAAATAGTAGTTGATAAGGCATAAAATAAATAAATAAATAAATAAATAAATAAATAAATAAAAGAACGAAAAATTAGGGGTCAAGAAAAATTAGGTATCAAACTTAATTCAGTCTAAACTACTACACTCTAATTCATGAAATATAATTTATAGCAATAAGACTAGGATATAGCTTTTCAATTAGTCTACTATTATATGTTGTAGCTACCTAACTTTAAAGCTTTCCTAGCCATTATTACTATTTAAACTATAACTTTGGGATATCTAAGCCATTTGTCAAGCTTTCCATGCGTTCTCGCATTGTACTAGTAGACTGTTTATATGCTTCTTTCATTGCTGCAGTTACTAGTTCAGCCACTTCATCAGCTTCTTTCTTTAGTAAGTCTGGTGAAATTTCTACTCGCCGTGGTTCTTGATTTCCACTTAGAAAAACCTTGACCAAGCCATCACCTGCTGACCCACCAACTTCTAATTTATCAAGTTCTTCTTGAAGTTTTTTAGCTCCTTCTTGAACCTCTTGAGCTTTTTTAAAAGCGTCAGTTAGTTCTCTCATTTTCCCTATAGGACCTTTACCTTTTCCTGTTAACATATTTACTCTTCTATGGTAATTTCTGTATTTTTTGCTTTAGTAGAAGTTGATTAAAATCACAACCTACTCCTGTTATAGTATCATAATAACATATAGAATCATAACACTACATATAGATTTTCAGTTCTTAATTACAATTAATAAATCGACATTTACAGTCTTAGTTTATTCAGTATTTCCTCAAACAATAAAATTTTTTATAGCTGTTCCACTTCCTTAAATATAGAAATCAATAGTTCCAGAAGGTGGGGAATCTGAAACTGGTGCTAATTTTAGTTGCTTTAACAAATAATGTAAAACAGATGATAATTTATTTGTTGTTAGGAATCTGAGTCATGAGCATAAAATTATCTTGCCAACGATAATTTATAGATTTTATGTAGTTTATTTGTCCTCTGAAATTATGTAACTATCATCAAATACAAGCTATACCTTATTGTAATTATAAGCTTGCTACTTCTAAAAAATCTCCCATAAATTTTACCTCTGGTTTTAATAACAAAGACCACTGCTTTTCAACTTGTTCTTGAACATGGTATATCAGTTGTAAAATTTCGTTAGCAGTAGCTCCCCCACAATTCAGAATAAAGTTAGCATGGCGGTGAGCGACTTGGGCCATACCTATTTTATAGCCCTTAAGTCCAGCTTGTTCAATTAACCAACCAGCAGTTTTTGGTCCAGGATTCCGAAAAACACTACCACAACTAGGTAAGTGACAAGGCTGGGTATTTCTTCGCTTGTGAAAATTTTCAGAAGTTATAGCTCTTATTAGGGCAGGATTTTCTCCTGGTTGTAACTGAAAAGTGGCTTGAGCCACCAAAATAGATTTACCTTGCAACTTAGAATAGCGATAATTGTATTCCAAATCTTGAGCAGACAAAATATCTATTTGACCATTAGGGGAAATAACGTGAGCATTGACCAATACATCAGCCATACATTTACCTTGTGCCCCAGCATTCATTACCACAGCACCACCAACAGTGCCAGGGATACCAACTGCCCACTCCAAACCTTGCCAACCCATTCTAGCTGCCTTCCAAGAAAGACGCGGTAAGAATTCACCTGCTCCCACATGCAGAAGACCTGTTTCTTCTTCAAAGGAGATGTGACGGAGATGACGACTGCTAATAACTAATCCAGATAAACCACTATCGCTGACTAGCATATTAGAACCTGCCCCTAGGAAAGTTATTGGTAATTCTTCATGGTTAGCAAACTGAAAACTTGCTTGTAGTTGATCTAATCTTTTTGGTGTAACATACCATTCAGCAGGCCCTCCGACTCGGAAAGAAGTTAAAGATGCCAGGGGAACATTAGGCTTAATTACACAATCTTTTCCTAATAAAGGAATAAGTTTTTGTGGCCTTTGTTTTGAATTAGCTATGTGAGAAGAAAGAGTCATGGTGATAACTAATACTTGAATAATCGTAATTTAAGAAGATTTGTTTTGAAGTTATTTAACTAGCTATCAGCTTTTATCATTTCCATATTGGAATGAATGCTCAACAAACAGCTAGCCTTTTGATGGAGGAACTACTTTAACAGCTTTGAGAGTTAGGTAATTAAAGCCGGACTAACCCCAAATACCGATGGTTTAGAAGTGTTTAAAACCTACTTATAAAGGTGGAAAAAACGAACTGAGTGCTGGCCACTTCTTTAAATTAACTGCATGTTTTTCATTAAGCTATGTCACTAGACAAGACCTGGTAGTGAGGTTTTCGATAATATGCCATAAGTTCTGGGATAATCTGATTTAGGTTGCCTGCACTTAGAAATATTGCCATATCCCCTGGTCTGAGAACTTGATGTAAAAATTTACGTACTGAATCTAAAGATGATCGATAGTAAACCTGACGATGATAACTAGAAATTGCTTCAGCTAATTGTTGGCCATCAAGTTGGCCATCGGATGATTCTCCGGCACTGTAGATATTAGTAACTATTACCATGTCAGCGTCATTAAATGATTTAGCAAACTCGGAAAAAAAAGCCTGAGTACGACTATAACGATGAGGTTGAAATATAGCGACAACTCTTTGGATTAGCAATGAGTTATTTTGTGTTGTGAGCGGTAAGTTTTTTGTTGATATATGAGGCTTGGGACTTAATTCCTGATTTTTATGTAAGTGAGCTGCTGCTAAAGTTGCATTAATTTCACTAGGATGATGAGCATAGTCATCAATAAAGACAATACCGTTGCACTCTCCTCGATATTCAAAGCGACGATGAGCACCTTCAAATTTAGCGATCGCCGAGGCAATAGCATAAAATTCTAAACCTAATAACCTACCTACTGCCACTGCAGCCAAAGCATTACTTAAATTATGCTTACCCAATAACCCTAACTCTAATTGTCCCAAAATTTGGCCTCGTTCCCAAACACGAGCTAGGGTAACATTAGACCGATAATCTACACAATCTACTGTATAGTGAGCGTCACTTTCTGAGTTAATACTGTAACTAATAGTTGGCTGAAGTTTTTCTTGAACTGTAAAGCAGTCAATACAACCTACTAAGGTTTGACAATTTTCTTTAAACACTTGAAAAATTTCCACCACTTGTTCCAAACTATCATAATGGTCTGGATGATCTAATTCAATATTGGTGACCACACCAATGTGGGCCGATAATTTAACTAAAGAGCCATCTGACTCGTCTGCTTCTGCTACCAAATAAGGACTTTTACCTAAACGAGCATTACCTCCCCAGGCGTCTACTTCTCCACCAATAACAATGGTGGGGTCACCAATATTGAATTAGATCATCCAGACCATTATGATAGTTTGGAACAAGTGGTGGAAATTTTTCAAGTGTTTAAAGAAAATTGTCAAACCTTAGTAGGTTG
>JAKQYG010000352.1 GCA_023356515.1 Trichodesmium sp. MAG_R04
AAAAAATGCCGATAGCTTATCGGTGAACGCCTGTGGACTTGAAGGTGCCGTCTCCCTTGGTTGAAGCAGGAATTGAACAGCAAGCCTGTCTAGGTTTGTATAGGTTTCATGAAGCAGAAACTACTTTTATTCGGTATAAAATTTCAATAAATGTTCACCTCCATCTATAATTACTATATATGGAGAGCTAACCCAAAATTTATCAAATGGGTATAATTTTATTATGCTTAATTAACTACATCTAGTATGATTGAAAAGCAACATTCAGAAATTTTTATATTTAGAATTTCTCCTCTGATTAAGTTAACCCTTTTAAGTTTGTATATTGCATTAACCTTACCATTACCTTTTTTATCCCAAAACACAAATGCCCCAGTATCTCCTGTTATTTTAGGAATAGGATTAGCATTAGGGGCAATAGTATTATATGCAGCTCTAACAGAACGAGTTATGATTAATGATCAAGGAATTCAAGTATCTTATCCAGCTTGGGTACCAGATTTATTTCGCAAAGGTTGGTACTTACCTTGGGCAGAAATAAAAGCTCTCAAACCTCGGACGACAGGTCAAGGTGGTCTAGTATACTATTTTGTGAATAAATCTGGAGAAGGTTATTTGTTACCTATGCGAGTAGTGGGTTTTGCCAAACTTGTTCGGATAGTAGAAGCTAAGACAGGTATAGA
This sequence comes from Trichodesmium sp. MAG_R04, assembly GCA_023356515.1. Taxonomy (GTDB): domain Bacteria; phylum Cyanobacteriota; class Cyanobacteriia; order Cyanobacteriales; family Microcoleaceae; genus Trichodesmium. The sequence continues at coordinate 684 of JAKQYG010000352.1, forward strand.
TACAACTGATGTACATCCTCTATCACAACCTTGGATGTATTTTATTTTATTGGGTTGTACTATGCTTTTACTATTGGTTGATGCCTGGACTATTTCTAATGCAGTTGCCATTTCCTAACAAAAAAATGGAACAGCAGCAGTCTCAACTATACTTAAATCAAGTAAGTTTAACTAGTCCAGTTATATCCCTATATTTACTGAAAGATATTTCTTTTGCTGTAGAAAAAGGTGATATAGTTGCTATAGTAGGTGCCTCTGGCTCTGGTAAGACATCTTTGTTACGACTATTAAATAGATTGAGTTCTCCTACTTCTGGTTATATCTATTTAGATAACGAGGAATACTCTACAATACCTGTAATTCAAATACGAAAACAAGTAACTTTGGTATTACAGGAGTCAAAACTTTTGGGAATGCCAGTGGGAGAAGCGATCGCTTATCCTTTAAAACTTAGAGGACTAAAGCAACAAGAAATTGAGCAAAGGTGCGAATATTGGATACAGCGGTTGAATATTCCTGAATCTTGGTTATCCAGGTCAGAATTACAACTTTCAATGGGGCAAAAACAGTTAGTAGCGATCGCTCGTGCTGCTGTAATTCAACCTAAAATTATTTTATTGGATGAACCTACCTCAGCTCTAGATATTGGTAGTGTTAATCTAGTTATACAGATATTAGCAACCTTAGCAGAAAGTGAAATAACAGTAATCATGGTAACTCATCAAATAGATGTAGCTCAACAGTTTTGTACAAAGCTGCTACACTTAGAACAAGGAGAATTAATTGAAGATTCCCCTAGTAGTAAAGTTGATTGGGTTAAGTTACGCCATTGTATCATCCGAACACAAGCTCAAAAAACTAAAGGATGGAGTTGAAAAAGCAGTCAAAATTTAGCACTCAGTAAAATCGTTTTTTTACATTAACCCGACATTCCGCAGTTCTTCATATATCTTTATTTAGATTTACATTCTCAAAGAGACTTATAGGAAAAACCTTCATTATAGAAATCAATATCAATAAATTTTATCAATAACCATTTTTTTATGAGAAAATCAGTTACAATTCTTCATGACAGCTAAAATCGACGCCCATCGCTATAAGGTTTTCAGGGATAGTGTTCGGGGCGATAGATTAGTAAAACTTATCAATTTAATGTTAAGAAGTGCGGAATGTGGGATTAACTACTCGACTAAACTTACCCATATTTGTTGAAAGAAGTCTTCTAAAGAGCCAGGGAATTAGTAGAGGAGATATTCCGGTATATTTTTCCATTGATTTTTCTGCCATAGTCAGCCCAAAATACTAACTTTTTGAGATATTAAGAAGCCAAAACCAGACACTTTTTTCGAAGATAAAAACGATAAAACCTTTATCTGTCAATCCTTTTATATTTAATCAGCAAACCCTACTATTATAAAACTCCGTCCCGAGGCCCACAACCCTATAAGCTTATAGCTTGTTAAACTGGCGCAACTTTTTGAGTTTGTTTGTAATTCTTATGATAATCGTTCTTCCATTTACCCATAGTTAAAATCTCTCTATTCAATCTATAGCCAACATTTCTAACTGTCTGAATTAGGCTTGGTTGGCGCGGGTCAATTTCAATTTTTTTCCGCAGAGATAGCACATGAGTATCTATAGTGCGAGGATTATCTATAGAATCTGGCCATCCCCTGTGTAGTAATTCTGAACGAGTAAGGGGTATTCCTTCTGCTTGAGCTAGGACATAAAGAAGATTAAATTCTTGTGGAGTTAAATCAATCAGATTACCCTTTAAGATAACTCTACGGTGTACCAAATCAATAATCAAATCACCATAATCTAAACTAATAGGTGGGGTACAATGAATACCTCTACGACGGCGTATTAGTGCTTCTACCCTTGCCATAAATTCTTGAATGCCAAAAGGCTTTGTGATATAATCATCTGCTCCTGACTTTAACCCTGCTACAATATCTGCCTCAGTTGTGCGTGAGGATAGCATTAAAATTAAGTACTGTTGCTGTTGCTGAAGCCATTGGCAAAATTCTAGACTATTTCCATCTGGTAAATCAGTTTCCAGAATTACGAGACTTGGGCAATGAGCATATATTATTTTTTTTGCATGATCAACATTTGCTGACTGATATACCCAGTGCTTTGATTGCTGCAAATGCCAACTTAGTAAGGAACGCAGATGCGGATTTCCTTCTACAATTAAAATACAAGCATCTCCCACTTAAAATAATTTCCTATATATCTTTACTGCATATTACCTATTAAGAATGAGTATTTTATTATCTACACAAGTCAAATTGTCTAAACTTCATTTTACAGCCGATTTCGGGCAAATGATGTACAGAAAAAATGGTAAAAACCATGCAGTGCGAGCATCTTGCCCCCACGAGTGTACCTCATGACAACGGAAAGTGCTGTATCTAAAGTGCTTTTAAAACAATTCTATTCTAGACTTTATTTAACTCTTAATTCTTAGGGGAATCTTAACATAAATTATTCTGGAATTTTTGTAACATAGGTTACTCTGAAACAAAAATTATGCGTCAAAGACTTCTGTCTTTGAAAAACAATGATGAGGAAAATAAACCCAGTTTCTTGTTTAGATATATCAGCCCTGAATTTACAATCAAATGTTCAGAATTATTGCTTTCTCAATTCTGAAGCCTAAGTATTTCCTCTCACGATAATGCGTCAAAAGTCTTTTGCAATCATCATTTCATATAGGCATATAATTATATCACATAATTTGATATCTTTTCCAAGTCAAGATTTTAATATGTTTGTCTAAAATTAACGGAAAACATGAAAAATCTATTGTAGAACAAAGGCAAGCTAGGAAAAACTATTTCTAACTGTACTAAAGATTTGAAAAGGCTCTAAAAATTGTTTTAAAATAGAAGTAATTGAACTTCAAGAGTATAAAAAATGCCCATTTATCTATCAAGGGTTATTGCAACTTGCAACAAAAATACTCAAATTAGTTCAGACTAATGTCAAAAATAAATCACACCAGTTGATCAAAAAACAACATTAGCCTAAAACTAGGTTCTAATAAAGCAAAGATAACTATTAATACTGAGAATAAAAAGCAATGTTAACTAACACTCTAACAATTCGTCACTATCAAAAACTAACAGATGCCCTCGTCGAAATGTGGAATCGTGGCTATCGCTATGAAGAAATGCGCATATATTTAGATGGTTACCTAGCATCCTTAAGAATCTCTAAAGCGATCGAACCATTTTTAATTAATAAACTGGAGGAAGAAACGACTCGCTATATATATGATCCTTCAAATTTTGAAATGCCATTACAAACTCACTCCGAAGTGGATTTGTATTAAATTACAAAAAAATTGGCTTTAAAGCTTTGCTTAATAATGGGTCAAGTTTTTAGTTGTTTCTTTTAAAAATTTTAAAATATACTATTTCCAATGTTAATTAGGGCTTGCTGATAAATCTAAAAGCATTGGCATATAAATGTTGAAGCTTTTATGGTAGGAGAAAGTAGCATGTTTTTGGTGTTTTGAGCTTAAAAAGTTAGGGTTTCGGGCTGATCATGACAGAAAAATTAAGGGACAATTCTTATTACTACCTCCTCTATAATTTTCATTTTCCTGATTCGTGACTTGTGAGTACCTATTCCCTATTTACTGCTCCTTGCTCTCTCCCTGAAAATACTTTTTCAGCAAACCCTAATTAATTTGGACCCAAGCGGATAGTCTAAGACAAAAAATGGACAGGTCGACATATGGAAAGTCGACCGCTTATGAGTAAGGCTTAAACCCAATTTAATGGTGGATTTTAAGATTTCTAGGAAGCTAAAGCAACTGTTAGCTCTTGCTCTAACTGATTGTTCTCGTGCATTTCAACCATCACATCAGAACCTCCCCAGAATTCTCCATTGACGTAAACCTGAGGAATTGTAGGCCAATCAGAATACTCCTTAATCCCTTGACGAATGTCTGGATCTTCTAATACATCATAAGTTTCATAGGTCACTCCTAAAGTATTCAAGATTTGAAT
>JAKQYG010000353.1 GCA_023356515.1 Trichodesmium sp. MAG_R04
TGTGGTGAATGTTAGTTCAGTTCATGCGGTGGCCACTTCAGCTAATATTGCTGCTTATGCTGCGAGTAAGGGGGGGATGTTGGCTTTGACGAGGGCTTTGGCTATTGAGTTGGCCAGGGAGAAGATTCGGGTTAATGCGGTTTTGCCTGGGGCGGTGGAGACGAATATGTTGTATACTGGTTTGAGTCGCGGACATTTAGAAGGGGAGGGTGTGGCTGAGTTGTTGTCACAGTTGGGGTCTAAGCACGTTATGGGTAGGGTTGGTCAGCCTGGAGAGATAGCTGAGGCTATTTATTTTTTGGCTGATGGGGGGCGATCGGCTTTTATGACTGGTCAGAGTTTGGTTGTTGATGGGGGGGCGATCGCGAGGTTGAGTACGGAGTAATTATGAGTAAGCTTTCCAGCTTAAATTGTGCTGAGATTTTTAATCTAAAGGAGGATATTCCATGAAGTTCTCCCCTATAATGTGCAATAATTCACAGAAGAGCTTAGGTTCACTAACGGATTTAACTTGTGTAACTATTGACTATTTGAAGAAATTATTTTATATAATTGCAGCAGAGCTAGACTCTAATTTAAATAAATAGATTAATTGTTTTGATTACAGAAGTTTTAGGCGGTATTAGCAAGGCGACTGCCCAACTGTTTCACCTTTGACATCTTTAAAAATGGTTTATCATTAGGTTTATAATTAATGCAAAGTACAAGGGAAAAATCATCAGTAGAAAAAGCAGAAGTCTTAGTTGTTGGATATCCTAAGAGCGGAAATACTTGGTTGGCTAGATTAGTTGCTGAATTAATTTCATGCCCTGTTAAGGGATTTTGGGAAAGTACTCATGATGAAATGGCAATAGAAGGCAGTAATCGCCAATCCGATTATGTAGTATTTAAAGGACATCAGGGCTATGAGAATGTTTGCCAAAAAATCCAACATAAGCATTTAATTTATATAGTTAGAGATGTTCGCGATGTGGTAATTTCCGGTGCTAATTATTATAAATTTCCCGCAAAATCGGAAAATGCCAAAATTAACCAAATGATTTGGATGGTTGACAAAGGTGGCAGAAAGTACCCAGCGTCATGGTGCTATATACCTTGGGACCAACACGTTCTTCAATATTTAGATAATGGAGTATTATTTATAAAGTATGAAGATTTACTTATAAATCCTGAAGCAGAATGTCAGAAAATTTGCTCCAATATTGGAATTGAAAGAAGCAAAAAACAAATAGCAGCAGCTATTAAAAATCAAAGTTTTGCCACAGTAAAAGAAAAATTCAAGTTAAGTGGCGATAAAAGACGTGAAAATTTTTTAAGGAGAGGTAAAAGTGGTGATTGGACAGAAAAGTTGACAACGGAACAAAAAAATTTCTTGACAAATAGATTTTTTCATGCTCTTAGCGTTTTGAACTATCTGGAGCCTACGGGAACAATAGCAAATAAAAAAGCAACTACAGCGAATGTAGTTCAAATTAAACTAACAAAGGCAAAGATGAAAAATATTAATTCTAATGAAAGTGGCTATATAAATTTGGCGCTAAACAAACCAACTGCCCAGAGTTCTGTTTATCAGCCTAAAAAATATAGTTATAATCCTCATGGTGCATGCAACGGTAAAAAAAATGGCGGATTTAGTTTTCATACTTTGAAACAAGATTGCCCATGGTGGCAGGTTGACTTGCAAGGAACATATCAGCTTTCTGAGATTAGGGTTTACAATCGAATTAATTTTGAGGAACGCGCTCGCACTTTAAACATCTTATTATCCCATGATGCGCTGAACTGGAAGTTGTTATACTCTAACGATATAGATAACTTATTCGGGGGTATAAACGGCAATCCGCTCATAGTAGACGTAAATCTACAAGTAGCGCGGTATGTGCGTCTGCAACTGCAAGAAAATGAACCTCTTCATCTGGATGAAGTAGAAATTTATGGCATTCCTCAGAAAGTGGATGCTTCAGAGCCTAAGTGCAATATGGACGAAGCAACTTTATATGCGAATTTTTACGGTCAAGCGAGCCGACAACCCTCTCCTCATATTGTGCAAAATGCTATTATGAGTATGTTGAGCAAGTTGCGTATGCAAGATACAGAACTTGGGAAGGTTCGTGTTGGCAATCGGGGTGATGGAGGATATGTAATTCCTAACGATCTGGCAGGTATTAAAGGTGTCGTCTCTATCGGTATTGGCAGGGAAGTTAGTTTCGATAAACATTTTGCAGATATGGGTGTAAAGGTATTCCAGTACGATCACACGGTTGAAAGCCCACCAATTATTCACAATAATTTTTTATTTAACAAAATAGGGTGGGGATCGCAGGATAGCAATAGTTTTATAACGCTATCTAAAATTCTTGAAAACAACGGTTTAGATGAGGGCGATCTTATTTTAAAATTGGATGTCGAGAATGCCGAGTGGGATGCTTTACTTGATGTTCAGCCAGATTTGCTAAAGCGTTTTCGGATTGTAACCTGTGAGCTTCATTATTTTGACAGATTAGAGGATATTTCGGTTTTTAGCAAAGTTAACCGAGTTATTAGCTTGCTGACGGCAAATCATAAGGTTGTGCATATTCACCCAAACAATTGCTGCGGCACTGTACTGGTCGCGGGAGTAGTATTGCCCAAATTAATAGGATTTTCTTTTTTGCGTAATGATCGGGCTTTATTTGATCCCAGCCACAAAAGTATTCCCTCCAGTTTGGATTATCCCAACGTACAAAGTAAAGCAGAGATAGTTTTAACGCCATTCCATACTGATATAAAAAAAAATTAAATTTCCAGTTATACTCTAAAATTTTGGGTTCACTCAAAACTGTACAAATTGATAATCAAAATCAATTATTTACAATTCAGCTTTTCCAAGGCTCGGGTTTGGGCGCTCAATTAATACAATGGGAGTTTCTTTACTTATTTGGTAGACTTTTAGGCTATCAATACGTCTATCAAGATTTGACCTGTCAAAGAAGCTTTTCAAACGCCTATAACTTTTTGGGAGTAGATAAGTACAATAATTTGTTTCCCGACACAGATTTGTCACAAATACCGATAATAGATTGCAATATTACTGACGATATGTACTCCGACGAAATGGAAGATTTAGAGTCTACTAAAAATCACATCAAAGAATTATTGGACTCGTCAGATACCGAGAAGACTCAGAAAATTGTTAGATTCAATGCAGGGTCATGGCCACAGCACCAAAAAATAAAAAAATTTGTTTACAAGCTAAGTAAAGATACCAACTGCAGAAACTTATTTACAGCTGAACTAAATTTGCCTTTTCTTTACTGGAAAACCAGAGAAAAAATGCCTGTCAATATTCCTTTTAGACATGATAAAATCCAACTTGTCCTTCATATTAGAAAGGGTGATACTGCTATTGTTAAGATCAATGGCAAGCTTTTTTCCTGTTGGAAATATAAAATAGAACCAGATGGATCGAGCAAAATTTCTGTAGAGCGAATTAAAGATACTGACAAATCATTAGCTTCAAACTTTGAAACAAGTGATTACTATGATGTGCTAAAAAAAATATTCCTAGAATTAGGAGAACACAACTTTTCCGTGATAGTTATATCAGATGGTTACGACAGAAGTTTTCAACGTATTAGAAATGCTGCAAGTAATTTAGATTTAAAATTAGATGACATTGAACGTGCTGAGGCTTTTTACAAAAAAGATTATGATGTTTTTTATACTCATTCTAATGTAAACTGCATTATTGGAGAAAAAGAAGATCAGTTTTATAAAAGCGTCCACGCTTTAGCATCTTGCGATGCAGTCATATACGGACGAGGTACGTTCGTCACATCAATAGTAGAATACTTGCGCTTTAGTAATGATAACCCTGTAATGTTCTCAATGGCAAATAAAAAAAATGTAAATAGTTTAGTGACTAAATTAAAATCTAAGTTCAGTAGCCATTTTCTTTTTTAACTATGGTGATTTCTTAGGCAAGAAAATACAACAACAAGGCTCTTAGATGACCTGTGTTCTTTGTGAGAAATACGGTATGGTAAAAGTTATAGTCATTTTAAATAAGGATGAGGCACTATTAGACACAATAATTACGAATAATTTCCAAATCGAGATGTATTGATATGTGAAGACATTCTAGCTCTTTTTAATGCACTAAAATCATGTTCTATGTCATTTAAATCAGGAGAGTATTTTGGGAAAAATAGTAATTGGTGACCCCCCTGGTTCTACTAATTCTCTAATAACGTTTTTTCTATGACGACTTTTTACCTTAGTTGCTGACAATTTTAGGCAAGATAACCATCTATATATCGAAGCTCTTCCTATCCCAAATGTATGAGCTACTTTGGTAATCATACCGCCATTTTCTACAAAATTTATTACTTTTTGTCTGAAGTTTAAACTGTAAGACATAGTTCAAAATAGCTTCTAGTTGGCTTAATTTTATTATACTCAATTTTTGTTTCAATATTAATTAAAACGACTATATTTCATATTTGCCCAAATTCAGCTAATGCTTGAAACACACGGGGATATTTTCTTTTATACGAAACTACACTTGAAAGAAATTTAGCTCTTTTCTTAGCAAAAGTAGAAAACCTGATCATTGCAAAAGTGCTATATATTTCATCTAGCATACCTAGATCTTCGTGCATCATAGCCTTTGAAACAGCTAAGACACCCATTACAACCTCTGGCATTCC
>JAKQYG010000354.1 GCA_023356515.1 Trichodesmium sp. MAG_R04
AGCAAAATAACTCATGGTACCAATAGCAAAAATAATATTAGCAACCGCACTAATAATTCTGGCAATATTTCCTTCCCTATTCTTACCAAAACGTAACTCCATCCATTCAGCAATAGTCATGACTTGAGCACGACGATTCCACTTTCCCATAAACGTCATTAGGAATGCCATAATTAATACAATTCCACCTCTAATTTCAATGAAAAATCCCTTGGTTCCCAAAGTATAGACTAAAGAAGTTAATACCATAGTACCAGCTAAATCAGTATTAGAAGCCATACCAGAAGCACCCAAAATCCACCAAGGAAGATTACGATTTCCCAGAAAGTAAGACTCGATTCCTGTCGATGCTTTTCTTTGTATAAAAAATCCAAAAATCACTATAAACAACAGGTAAATTGTGACAATAAAATAATCAATTTTTTCCATAAAAATATCCTTAAATTAAAGAAGAACAATAATATTTATCTTTTGTCTTTTTCTTAATATATGTTATTCTTGCTATTATGTCTGTTTAGACTAATATGGAATTGCCATATTATTTATAATTAAAATCTAAACTTTTACTGTAGAAGCTATAACTATGCCTATATATGATTATTTTTGTCCAAGTAATAACCAAAAACTAGAAGTTTGGCACAGTATAAATGAAAATGTTACAACTTGGGGTCAGCTATGCAACTTAGCTAAATGTGATGTAGGTGAGACTCCAGAAGATACTCCTGTTAAACGTATGATTAGTGCCCCTCAACTAATAATAGAAACGGGAATTAGCGATCTAAAAAGCCATGGGTTTAGTAAATTAGTAAAACGGGATCAAGGAATTTATGAAAACGTAACAGCAACAAATGATGAAAGTCGCATAGTCAATATAAATGACCATAATACCTATCCAAATTTTCAAGAAAAATTAGGAGACTAATACCACTACAGTACTTGAGTCTGTTGGTAGTAGTGACCTTTTTTCCATTTGGTGTTATAGGTAAATTGTATTGAAAAACATATAGAATTATTTAACCTTTAGATAACCTAAAACCTAACCACTTATTTACCAGATAAAAATTCTTGCAAACGTATCAAATTAAAAGTTTGACCCAAATTCATAGGAAGCATAGATATGCCTTCTAAACGAGATTGTACCCAACCATCTCCCCAATACCACTCATGAAATCCATCAATGCCTTGACTAAGAAGTAATCTCAGACAATTCGGCCCCACTACATCAACATAATGCTTAATTTCTATTAAGCCAACCGAAGTGTCAAACTTTACACCTTCAGATAATTGTTCTGGTAGTCCAGGAGAAAAACGCTGAGGCCATAACCATTTTTGTAACTGAGATGGACGCAACAAACTATCTCTTATGGTTGCTTCAGCAGCTTCAATCTCAATCCGTAGATGGCTTTTTTGAAAAGTACCTAACATAAAAATCTAATAACTAATAATTTTATAGATATGATATAAATCTACAGTAAATTTTATTTAAGAGTGAGATGCAGTTCAAAACAGTGGTTAGGGCTTCTCTGGCTGAATAATCCCGCGTTTTTGTGTAAGCAAACTTGAAGGTCTGTCAATTACCACCCATTTAACCGAAGAAGCAAGATAACTACACTAACTTTCTGGGATGGCTTCTATTTTTGTTGTCCAAAAAATGGCCCAGATTATTGTTGTCTTGAGCATTAAAATTCCAGAATTAAGAATTAACATTAACAGGACTTACGCAAAGGAACTACTTGTAGTGCAAATTTCTAAACTTATAATAATACACTATATATGGCAGCACTGGGTAAATGATGATTAAATACACAGAACTAACTATTATTGAATGTTAAGATGTAAAAGTTATATATTTATTCAGAAGTACTAGACAGTGGGAAGTTATTCCAACAACTATTGCTATATAAGGCTTACAGCTATCTTAATGTGAGAAACTCTAAAGATTTAACTATAAGTGCTTTAAAGGATTTCCTGTAAAGCTTTTAGCCTTTAAAGCAAATAATTTTTTAGGAGAACTTTGTACTCTTGAGTAGAAGTAGTATACTCTTAGAATTCGCTTATGATGTAATCTAAGTTACCATGGATTTAGATAGGCGCTTGTTTATAGGCTCAATCAATCAGAAAGTAATGAGATATTAATACATTTCATGGCTTGCTGCTCAGGATAAAGCATATATGAATGAAAAGCAGAAAACTATAGGCCAAGACCGGATACTCCCTCAGATAAAGCCAAGAGATGAAACTAAATGGCGATTATTTGAGCGTAGGAAAAACCGTCAAAAAAGACTGCAAGAACTTAAATCAGATAGCAGTCAGATAAAGACCTATAAACCTCCTGGAAAATATTCCAATCATCAGAAAAGTTCAGTTTCCGAAATAAAAAAAACTGAGTCAGAAAAACCCAAACTAGCAAGCAATCTAGGGTCTATTTACGGGTCTTTATGGATAGTACTAATGGTGATAGTTCCTACTGGAGCTAGCATAACAGCTATGTCAGCTTTGTTTAAGTTGCCCTCCCAAGCAGATTGTGAGTCGACCTATTGGCGTACTGCATCTGCTAGCCAACGCCTTTATTGTGCCCAGTTGTTAGCGAATACTCCAACTCTGGATAGTTTGCTTCAAGCAATTGATTTGGTAGATGTTTTATCTAATGACCATTCAATGCGTCCACAAGTAGATGGTTATATTGAAATTTGGTCCAAAAATATATTGTCCTTGGGGGATTTAGCTTTTCAAGATGGAAAATTAGAAGAAGCTATTTCTATTGCCAAAAAAGTCCCCCAAACATCGTCATCTTACCCACTCGTAGAAAAACAGATTCAAGACTGGCAAAAAACTTGGAATCAAGCTGAAACAAATTATAAGCAGACTCAAGAATATTTGCGTGAAGAAGAATGGTATCAAGCTTCTATTGAAGCTTCTCGTTTATTATCAGTGCCAAATGTATACTGGGGAACACAAAAATACCAGAAACTAGTTAACGATATCAAAAGAACTCGGAAAGAAGGTGCTAAATTAAGTGAAGCAGGAGATATTGGAGAGCGAGGTGGACTAGATAATCTTACAAACGCGATTACACAAGCTCAAGAAATTGAAAAAAAGAGCTATCTCTATCAAAAAGCTCAAAAGTTAATAGTTAATTTTGGAAAACAAATAATAGATATAGCTTCAGTAGAATTAAACACAGGAAATTGGCAAAAAGCCCTTGATGTAGTCAACAAAGTTCCAAAAAATTCTGCCTTACACGAAAAGGCAGAAGATATAGAATTACTAGCTCGCGCCCATTCCCCAGCTAGTTTAGGTACAATAGCAGGATTACAAGATGCTATTGCTCAAGTTAAAAAACTTAAAGTTGAACGACCTTTCTACGGTAAAGCTCAAGAGTTAATTAGTTTTTGGGAACAAGAAATAGCAGATGTAACTATTATTGAAGAAGGAAAAAAACTAGCTCAACTTAGAGGAATTAGTGATTTTAAAGCAGCGATCGCTAAACTGCAAACTATTCCTCCTTATAACCCTCGTGGACAAGAAGCAACTACTTTGATAAAAACTTGGAATAGAGAACTACAGCAACAAGAGGATCAGCCTTTTTTGGATAAAGCAGAAAAATTAGCAAGCTTTGGTGATATAAGTTCTCTACAAGCAGCCATTTCTGAAGCAAGTCAAATTGGTAGAGGTAGAACTCTATATCAGGAAGCTCAAAGGAAAATTAATAGGTGGACAGAAAAAGTTGAACGTTTTCAAGACCAGCCAATTCTTGATCAAGCAGAACTTCTAGGATTGTCAGGTAATATAGAACAGGCAATTGCCAAAGCAAGAGAAATAAAATTAGGTAGAATTCTCTATAATCAAGCCAGAGTTAAAATTCAAGAGTGGCAAGCTCAACAAAAGACCAAAATAAATTTAAAGAATGCTCGTCAAGTAGCAGCAGCAGCAACAGCAGACGCTTATGTTAGAGCAATTAGTTTAGCAAAGCAAGTACCAACCTCTAGTTATAGGCAATCGGAAGCTTCCCAATTGATTAATCAATGGAGTCAACAAATATTTTTGATTGCTATGGAGGTAGTCAAGCAAGATGTACCACGAGCAATCTCAATTGCTAGGAAAATTCCGGCAAATACTCTAGCTTATAATTCAGCTCAGAGTCAAATTAGTATTTGGCAAAGTTGGCTTAACTCTACTCAATCTGTGGACTATCAGACTATACCTTCAGAGCAATATCAGGAGTTGAGAGAAGAAAATTGAACTGATTTTAGAGATCACAGAGGTAAATCTTTGGTATCTACGCCAAAATTTACTGATAATAACTAGAGTGAAGGATAGTAATTATTGGCCATTGCAAGCTATCAAAACAAAATGAGGATATATTTGACATCCTCCCCGGCCTAAAGGCACTGGGTAACAACCGAGCCGTAGCCCCTCGGGGAGTTGACATTTCACAGGCTGCTGCTACTTTGGGAGTAGTCTGGCTGCTGGCCTCAATGTCCGTTTTTTGTTTCGGTAAGCCCATCCGCGACTAATATATTTCTTGTGAACTAAAAAGCAAGAAGGACTAAGCCAGTGAAAAAAAATCAACTAAAAAGTCCCCCGCTTATGGGCGAGGCTTTAAAGCAAATTTTTCGGTAACCTACATTGCATCAGACAAAATTTCCTATACAATCGGGATTCAGAAGTCTAGAAAAACC